>JAQXVY010000014.1 GCA_029225165.1 Oscillospiraceae bacterium | reverse complement strand
TCCCCCTCACTTCCGTCCATATTCTTGGGCAGTCCTACAACCAAAAGCTCCGCCCTCTTTTCCTTTGCAATTTGAGAAATTTTGTCAAGGAGCTTTTCCCTGTTGTATTCATTGATTTGTGTAAGTGGGGACGCCAAAAGTTCTGTTTTATCGCAAAGGGCAATTCCTGTCCTTGCCTTTCCCAAATCCACAGCCATAATAACCATAGGTTTTCCTTTCGCTACTGAAATCTGTCGTTAGTGTCTGCCTTGTCGGTATTCACATAGACAGAAAGTTCGTTTTCCCCGTCGGTTTGTGCAATAAACACATCCTCAAGCTTAACTCCGTTGTCCTTTAGCTTTGACATAAGCCACTGTTCGTCCTTACCACACAACTTTAGGTTTTTGTAAAGGACTTTTCCGTCCATAACCACAATAGGCTCTGCCTTTGCCTTTGTAGGCTTCATACCCATATCATAGGGCGTCATAGGCTTTTTGTCGCTTTTTGGGAGAATGCTTACCATTCCGTTGCTTTCCAAAAAGGCGCTTTCAATATCCTTGATACTAAAGTATCCCTGACCTCTGAGTTCTGTTAAAAACTCCCCCACATCTAACTTGCATTTTTTAAGATTTTTCTTGTAAAATTTGCCGTTGTCGTAAATGACTGTGGTTTTGCCTGAAAAGAACCTCCTGATAGGCATAGCGGTTAAGGAAAGGTAAGAAATAACCACAGCCGCCATACCGTAGATTATCATAGCGGTTAAAGGCTCTGCAAAATTTTTCCAATCAGATGTAGAAAGCTCCGCCGCTATTGAGCCTATGGTGATACCGTTGATATAGTCAAAGGTGGAAAGCTGTGAAATCTGCTTGTTTCCCATCAGCTTTGCAAGGATAAAAAGAACGCTGATGGATATGAATGTGAGTATTATTGTCTTTATTACTAACATAAAATCACCAATATTATTATGATGATTTTACGGTTACTTATACACTTACCAAGGCTTTATTGAGCCTGTAATTTCACTTAATGACTTAATGCCCTTTTTGTCCATATATTCGGAAATTCCCTTGTTAATCTTAACAGGTGCGTAAGGGTCTGTGAACATACAGGTGCCTATCTGTAATGCTGTTGCTCCGGCCATAAGCATTTCTATTGCGTCCTGCCACTTTGAAATTCCGCCCATTCCGATAATTGGAATTTTAACGGCATTTGCAACCTGCCAAACCATTCTCACAGCAACAGGGAAAATAGCCGGGCCGGAAAGTCCGCCGGTGTTGTTGCGAATAATCGGACGACCTGTTTCAATGTCAATCCTCATTCCTGTCAAGGTGTTTATCATAGAAATAGCGTCTGCACCGTTTGCCTCTGCCGACTTTGCAATCTCTGCAATATCTGTTACATTTGGACTTAGCTTTACTATCAAAGGCTTTTTGCAGTATTCCCTCACAGCCTTTGTAATTGCTCCAACGCTTTCACAGGATGTGCCAAACTGCACACCGCCGCTTTTAACATTGGGACAGCTTATGTTAAGCTCAATCATATCAACATCTGTACAGCTGAGCTTTTCAGCCATTTTGCAGTATTCTTCCGGTGTGTTACCTGCAATATTTGCAATTATTACAGTACCCTGCTGTTTAAGCCAAGGCAAATCCTTTTCTATAAAGTGGTCAACACCGGGATTTTGCAAACCCACAGCGTTGATAATTCCGCTTGGTGTTTCCGCAATTCGTGGAGGAGGATTTCCCAATCTCTTTTTAAGTGTAATACCCTTGCAGGAAATTCCCCCAAGTGTTGAAAGGTCAAAAAATTCGCTGTACTCGTGTCCAAAGCCGAATGTGCCTGATGCGGCAATCAAAGGGCTGTTAAACTGAACACCTGCTACATTTACTGATAAATCTGCCATTAGAAAATCACCTCTTTGCTATCAAATACAGGACCGTCCTTGCAAACATGAACATAGTCCTCTGTTCCGTCATTTTTCCTCACCGCACAGGCGCATACAAGACAAGCGCCTATTCCGCAACCCATTCGTTCCTCAAGGCTGATTTGACAAGGAACACCGGCATCATTACAAATTTCTGCTATTGCCTTTAGCATTGGTGTAGGGCCACAGGCGCAAACCTCGTCAATGTCGCCCAGCTTTCTTTTGAGAACATCTGTAACAAATGCCTTTTCACCTGCTGTTCCGTCGTCTGTGGTGAGATAAAGCTCGCAGTTGTCCTTCCTAAAATCGCTTTGCAAAATAACAAGGTCTTTATTCCTGAAGCCTGTGATAACAACGGGCTTTTCTTTCATTTTTGAGGCGTACAGCATTGGCGGTACGCCGATTCCTCCGCCGATAAAGCAGTACCTTTTATCCTCTTTAACATCAAAGCCCTTTCCAAGGGGTGCGATAATGTCCACATATTCACCCTTTTTTATTGTGGAAAGAATTTCTGTTCCCTCACCCTTGACCTGATACACAAGTCTAAGGCAGGATTTGTCAGCATCACATATAGAAATAGGTCTTCTCAGGGTTTTGCCCGGCACAAGAATATGTGCGAACTGACCCGGTTTTGCTATGGATGACAGGGTAGGATTTTCAACCCACATATCAAAAATACCCGTTGCAATTTCTTCGTTTTTAATAACCAAAAACTTTTGTGCGTCGTACTTCATACTTCCTCCTAAAATTGATTTTTATTGATAACTAAGCTTTACTGTAACAACCGACAGCTTTTCTTTTTTTACAATATATATGTTGTCCTTGTCGATATAGTTATTGGGATACATAGAGTTTACTGTGTCTATATATGTGAAGAACAGTTGGTCACCTGTGCTGAAAAGTTGTTCAACTGCATTTGTAAATTCAAGATACAGAGGGTCTATATATATGTGAAAATATTTATCCTTACGGTTTGCACAGTCGTAAAGCAAATTCACCATATCGGGGTTATCGTAGCTGTACAAATCGGTAAAATGACCGGCACTTTTTACATAATAATTTTCATCATTACTGTAGCACTCAGGAATAAACAGATTAAAATTCACTGCCGTTTCTCCATTTGCTCCGCAAATTTCATCACTTGTGTAACTGCTGTATTCCCCGCTGATTGTGTGGTCATTTAAAAGCACATCTGTTGTGATGTTGAAGTAGTCATACTTTTCATAAGCCTTGCCGTCATCCCAGCTTGGGTCAACATAGTACCAGCAGTCCTCAATAAGGACGACATTCCACATATGAAGCTCCTTACTGCCCATTCCAAGTATAGTTCCGCTTTTGATACCTAACTGTGACAAAAAGTACTGAAAGCACTTTGCATATCCCTCACAAACAGCACTTCCCTTAACAAGCACTCCGTAGGGTGTAAAGGCAAGATAATCGTCCTCAGCCTGTTTAACATTGTCGGCATATTCACAGCTTTCAATCACCTTGTCGTGGGCGAGAATTTCCCTTTCATATTCACCAAGTCCCGAATCAACGGATGTAACAAACTTGCTCACCTTTTTCATCAGCTTGTTTTGCATAGACCGGATTTTTTCGGGAGTTTCGTAGCTGTAAAGCTGGATTGCCGTATAGCCGTTTGTATTGCTGTAACCAAAGTTATCGGTAAGCCAGAAAAGCATAGGGTTATCCATCTTAACAGCCGAAAGCACAAGGCGAATTTCCGACTGGGTCAACACAACATCCTCCAAGGTCACCAGCTTGCAAGGGTAGTTGCCGTTGTCCGTAACCTCATCTGAAACCTCACTTATACTTTCCACAAGGCTTTTGTAACAACTCCTCTGTTCCTCAGTTTCAAGGCTGTCGTACCCTATGGTAATATCCACAGGGGTGTAATATTCACTTTTTTCCTCATCCTTAATATCAATGTCAGTAAAGCTGTCGTCCTCCTCGACAAAAGGCGAGGTTGTTTCTGTTTTAGTAGAAGTATTGTTATCTTCCTTTAAAAAACAGGCTGTGCACCCCAAAGCAATACCGAAAATTAATAGTAAGGCAAAAAACTTTTTTATCAACAAAATGCCCCTTTTCATATTTCTATTATTATACGATAAAGAAAAATAAACATAATTCTGTATTAGCATTTTATGAAAACACAGTGAATACTTTTCTTTTCACAGGATTTTGGGCAAAATAAATCCTCTATGAAAAAAGTCCATAGAGGAAAGAAATTTATTCAAACATTCTTTCAGCCAAGCGTACGAGGGCGTTTGCTGATTTTTCCACTGTTGACCATTCCGCCCTGTGGACATCGTCCATTGCTATCTCCACTTGGTCTGCTATCATTCTGTGTCCCTTGACGGAGGGGTGGATAAAGTCACTTTGCACAAGGCTGGTGTTCTTTGTCTTTTCATAATATTCACGAAAACACTTTTCCACATCGGCGATTACCATATTTGCGTCTGTGTCTGCCTCGTCATTATAAATATCAATGTAGTCCTGTCTGAAAAGCTCTACAAGCTGATTTAACAGCTGCGTCAGCTTATCACTTTGACCTAAAAAGGGATTGTAAACCGTCTGCAAAACTATTTTCGCCTTGGGGTTAAGCTCTCTGATGCTTTCGTGAATTGTCCTTATGTTACTCTTGACTGTTTTCAGCAGATTTTGAATAATTTTGCTGTCTTTTCCGCTGGAAATAATCTCTGCAAGTTCAGTTATTGAGGACTCGTAGCCAAGGTGAAGAAAATCGTTTCCTCCTATTGAAATTACAACGGTTTCTGCTGTTTTAAGATGATTTTTCACCTGTCTGTTCTTTTCAATAAGCTGTAAAAGGTCTGTTGTTGTATCTCCGCTTACTGCGTAGTTGGAAAGCATAAAATCTCTCTCGGAGGATACAAGATAACCGTAGGTATCCTCAGGATTTTCAATTCCGTAGCCTGCCGCAATGGAGTCACCAAGGACAACAAGCTCATCTTCTGTTGTTTCGGCATAGGCTATGCTTGACGACAGCCACATTAATGTGACGCACATTAAAGCACAAATTAACTTCTTCACCATTTTCATTCCTTATCCTTCCAATATAGTTATACCCAAATGAATATTACTTTATAAGTTCAACAGGTATTGCAAACCATTCCCTAACCCAATAGGTGGGAAATACAGACAAAGGGCTGTTGGAATTAACAGCACCCACACTTTCGGTAACTCCCATATGACGAGCAATAATTTTTGCCCTTAGCTGGTGGTAGCTGTCGGTTGCTATTGCTACATTTTTGTTGAGATTGTTATCCTCAATTATCTTATAGGAATTTTTGATGTTAGACTCGGTATTTTCCGACTTATCCTCAATAATAAGCCTGTCCTTATCTATGCCCATATCCACAAGATAATCATACATACACTGTGCTTCACTCATTGGCTCGTTGTCGCCCTTACCGCCGGAAAGCACAGCAACTGAATTTTCATTTGTTGCAAGATAATCGCAACAAGCATTAATTCTGTGCCAAAGGCTACCGCTTGGTGTTCCGTCAGGACGCACCATAGCACCAAGGGTAATTACAGTAGAGCCTTCTTGTGGCATACGGTATGAGGCATAGACCATCACACCTGAAATTATTATTGCATAGCACACAAAGCAAGCCATTCCCGCCTGACAAATCCGCCATAATATTTTTGTAAATTTTTTGCAAAATGCCTTTTCCCTTATTTTCTCAAAGAAACCTGTGAATACAACTCGGCAAAATACAAAAACCGTTATCAAAACACCTACAATGTTGCCAAGGCATATGATACGCTTAAACATAGGTATGGTAAACCAAAGGAAAAACAATACACACAAAAGAGCAACAAAAAATCTTAATATCTTTAAAAATGTTTTCAAAATATATCACCAAGAATATTATAACATAAAAAATAATTTTTCGACACAAAATTCTAAAATTTTGCAAAAAAATCAGAGGCTGTACAAAACAGCCTCTAATATGCTCAGTAAGTTAAATTTAGTTAAGTATAAATTACTTAAGCTCGATCTCTGCGCCAACTTCTTCAAGCTTAGCCTTCATTGCTTCAGCGTCGTCCTTAGAAACAGCTTCCTTAACTGTCTTAGGTGCGCCGTCAACAAGAGCCTTTGCTTCCTTAAGACCAAGACCTGTGATTTCACGAACAGCCTTGATAACGTTGATTTTGCTTGAACCTGCAGACTTAAGAATAACATCAAATTCTGTCTTTTCTTCAGCAGCAGCCTCACCTGCAGCAGGACCTGCAACTGCAACAGCAGCAGCAGCGGATACACCAAATTCATCTTCTACAGCATGAACGAGATCAGAAAGTTCAAGAACTGTAAGAGTTTTTAATTCTTCAATGATAGCAGTAATCTTTTCACTAGCCATTTTTATATACCTCCAAAATAAAAATAATAATAATTTAAGTTAATTTGCAGAAATTATTCTGCTGTTTCTTCTGCAGGTGCCTCTGCTTCTTCAGCAGGAGCCTCTGCGTTTTCTTTGTCAGCAAGGCAAGCCTCAACGCCACCCTTGTCAACGATAGCCTGAACACCTCTTGCAAAAGATGCGATAGGTGCCTGGAATGCACCAAGAACATTTGCGAGGAGCACTTCTCTTGTAGGAAGCTTTGAAAGGGCATCAATCTTGTCCATATCAATAACTTCGCCATCAATGAAACCACTCTTAATAGCAAATCCCTCGTGTGACTTAGCATACTTGCTCAAAATTCTTGCAGCACCGGCATAGTCAGTTTCGCTTGTTGCGATAGCTGTTGTACCGGAAAGTACATCCTCAAGACCTGCAAGACCTGCAGCCTCACAAGCTCTGCCCAACATTGTATTCTTAACAACAGTGTACTTAACATCACACTCACGAAGTTCTTTTCTCATTGCTGTATCATCAGCAACATTGATACCCTCGTAGTTAACTACAATACCGGAAACAGAAGCCTTAAGTCTTTCGGCAAGCTCTGCTACTAAAGCTTTTTTCGCTTCTAAAACCTTCTCACTTGGCAAATTTGTCACCTCCGTATGTTTTTTATACGCAGTTCAAAAGAAAACCTCTCCTTGGTTTCCCGAGGAGAGGCAGTAATAATTACAAAGTAATTTTTAGCTTCTTCCTCGGCAGGCGTAAAATACTTATGCAAAACGCACCTGCTGTCTTTAGAACAGCGATTTTTTATATTAACTAAAGTAGCTAATACCTAATTAAATTAGTTGCCATACTTGGCAGTAATCATCTTAACACCGGGGCCCATTGTTGATGTAACAGCAATGGACTTGATGTACTGACCCTTTGCAGCGGCAGGCTTAGCCTTAACAACTGCTTCCATAAGAGTTTCAAGGTTTTCGGCAAGCTTATCTGTGCCGAAGCTCTTTTTGCCGATTGGGCAATGGATAATGTTTGTCTTGTCAAGACGGTACTCAATCTTACCTGCCTTAGCTTCTTTGATAGCCTTGGCAATGTCAGGTGTAACTGTACCTGCCTTTGGGTTTGGCATAAGTCCACGAGGTCCGAGGATTCTACCAAGACGACCAACAAGACCCATGCAATCAGGTGTTGTAACGAGAACATCAAAGTCCATCCAGTTTTCCTGCTGGATTTTCTGTGTCATATCCTCCGCACCAACGAAGTCTGCACCGGCTTCCTTAGCAAGCTTTTCGTTTTCGCCCTTACAGATAGCAAGAACCTTAACATCCTTACCTGTTCCGTTAGGGAGAACGATAGCGCCACGAACCTGCTGATCAGCATGACGGGAGTCAACGCCCAGTCTGATGTGAAGCTCAATAGTTTCGTCAAACTTTGCCTTAGCTGTCTGAAGGCAAAGGTCGAGAGCTTCCTTTGTTTCATATAATTTATTCTTGTCGATTAGCTTTTTGCTATCAACATAATTCTTACCGTGTTTCATATTAATCCTCCATCATTAGGTGGTCAAACGGATTTTCCTCCCACCCGGAATAATTATTCTTCTACTGTAACACCCATACTTCTGCAAGTACCCTCGATCATACTCATAGCAGTTTCAAGAGTAGCAGCGTTGAGGTCAGGCATCTTCTGTTCTGCGATAGCCTTAATCTGTTCCTTTGTGATTTTACCAACCTTCTTCTTGTTAGGTTCGCCTGAACCACTGTTAAGGTTGATAGCCTTCTTGATAAGAACAGCAGCTGGTGGAGTCTTAGTTACAAATGTAAAGCTGTGGTCTGCATATACTGTGATAACAACAGGTATGATAAGACCGGCATCCTTTTGTGTTCTTTCGTTAAATTCTTTTGTGAATGCTACGATGTTTACACCGTGCTGACCAAGTGCAGGTCCAACAGGTGGTGCTGGTGTAGCCTTACCAGCAGGAATCTGAAGCTTAATGTAGCCGATTACCTTCTGTGCCATAATTAATTTCCTCCTAATTCGTGGTTAATAGTGGGCATTAGCCCTCCCACTGGGGACACAAAATCCCTCTTTATATAATAGTTAAAACTTATTATATACTCAGTCTTCTGTAAGTAGTTCAGCCTGACCGATTTCAAGCTCAACCGGGGTTTCTCTTCCAAACATAGAAACAGTAACCCTTACATAGTCCTTTTCAATATCCATTTCTTCAACAGTACCCACAAAGTCCTCAAGTGGACCGTCGATAATCTTGACCTGATCGCCAACATTATAAGAAACTTCAACAACTCTCTTTTCTACACCCATACGGTAAACCTCGTCCTCGGTTAAAGGAACCGGCTTACTTGACGGGCCGACAAAACCTGTACAACCTCTGATGTTGCGGACTACATACCAGGTTTCGTCTGTGTAAATCATCTTGATGAAAACATATCCGGGATACAGCTTGTGTTCTGTTTCCTTTTTGACACCGTCCTTTTCTTCAACAACTATTTCGGTAGGAACCTTAACATCAAGAATCATATCTTGAAGATTATGGTTTTCCACAGTTGTCACAAGAGTTGATGCCACCTTGTTTTCATATCCTGAATAGGTATGAACAACATACCACTTTGCTTCTGGCATAATTGACCTTCTTTCTAAAAGTTATGCCTTAAGTATTGGCTGTTTCCAAAACGAGGTCAAGCAAAGCATAAAGACCTCTGTCAATGCCGAAGATAATCAGACCGCAGATGATGATAACAGCAACAACGATACCGAAGTTCTTTGTTGTCTGTTTCCATGTGGGCCAGCTAATCTTCTTGCACTCGCCAATGCAAGCACGGAAGTAAGAGATGATTCGTGAAAAGACATTTTTCTTTTTGTTCTTGGCTTTGCCTTTAGAAGCCTTACTCTTTTCAGCCATATCTTGTCCTCCGTATTACTTTGTTTCCTTGTGCAGAGTATGCTTTTTGCAGAATCTGCAGTACTTGTTCATTTCAAGTCTGTCAGGATTGTTTTTCTTGTTTTTCATTGTGTTGTAATTACGCTGTTTGCACTCTGTGCAGGCCATTGTTACTTTTACTCTCATTAACGGCACCTCCCGATTATTCCTATTAGAATAATATAGCCTCCCTCTTTAGGGCACAAAAAATAAACCCCTATTCGAGGTATTTTCGATTATAACACAAGTGTGTGAAACAGTCAACAGTTTTCGCAAAACTTTTTTGACGATTTTTGTAATTGTGCTTGAAAAGGCTATAAATAATTCAAAAGGGGCATTTCTGCCCCTTAATAATTACTGATTTTACTGATTTTTAAGTGTATCTGCCATAAAGGATTTTTTCTTCTTAATTTTTTCAGGCTTAACTGTCTTTCCTTTATACCTTCTTGCACCCTTAGAGTACTTTTGAAGCTCCTCGTCAAAAAACTCATACAACTTCTCGTAATCCTCTTTATCAAGCGAATTGATAATTACTATTGTAATGATTGAGCGTGTGTCAATGTCACCGTTGCCGTATTGACGGGAAAGGAGAACACCAAGCTTTTCCAGTTCCTTTTTATTTCCCTTTTTAACAAGCTCCTGCACCCTTGGTACAATAGATGTCTTTGTAAAGGTTACACCTCTGAAAGGAAAGTAATTGTCGGACTCATACTTTATTTCGTCCTTTAGCTCAGGGAACAGCGAAACAAATCTCTTAGCCAAAAATTCAGGGTCGGCGTTGCCGTCGTCCTTATTCTTTTTCTTCTTTTTCTTTGCCTGCTGAACCTTTTTAATCTGTGATGTGGCTGTGAGCATTTCTGAAAAATCCTTACCGATAGACTCTGCGTCTGCAATAGTATCGGAGTCAGGGTCAAAGAGCCATGTTGCAAGGTTTTTCCAATCGTTGTCAGGACCTTCGTCTGTCATACCGCAGGAACGCAAAACAAGGTGGTTGTTGTCCCCTGTGTAAACAACGGAATATGCCATACTGTCGTTTGAAAACAGAGCAACCTTTTCGTCACTATTGTCGGAGGCTACATTCTGCTTTGTAAAACCCTGTTGAGAAAGAGCCTTTTCTACCTTTTCGCTGATTAAAGCAAAGGCTTTATTCAAAATATTATCTGCCACGATAATCATCCTTTCAAGTCTACTCCCCCAATTATACCTTGTGTACTCCTTTTTGTCAAAGGTTTTTGTATTACAGTGTGTTGCTGCCATTTTCACTCGTCTTTTTTGTCGGGGTTGTATTTTGATATGACATATTAGTGTCTATATAGGCACTACTGCTATCCTTTCAGATTTCTCGGTCACTTCGTTTCCTCGGAATGACAGGGTGGGACAAGCAAAATGCCCCCTCGGAGAGGGAGCATTTATTTTACTTTACCTTAACCTTACATACCATTGTAATGCCGTTGGTTTTTACTTTTATTGTGACTGTACCTTTCTTCTTGGCTGTGATTTTGCCCTTTGCGTTTACTGTGGCAATTTTCTTGTTTGAGGAAGTAAACTTGGCTGTGCCAATCTTTCCTGCAATCTTAAGAGTAAAAGTCTTACCCTTTTTAATAGATAAAGAATTTTTGTTAAGAGTTGGGTTCTTAACCTTAACGGTAAACACTTTCTTAACACCGTTATTGGTAACAGTAATCCTGGCTGTGCCCTTGCTTACACCGGTTACAACACCCTTTGATGTTACCTTTGCAATCTTTGTGTTACTTGATTTGTAGGTTGTTTTACCCTTGCCGTTCTTTACAGTTGCCTTGATTGCAGTCTTCCCTGTTCTGTAAACAGTAGCAGATGATTTTGCAAGAGTTACTGTTGTTTTCTTAACAGTTGTTGGCTGAGTAGGAACAGGCTTTGTTGTACTTGGTACTGTTATAGTTGGTACTGTTGAGCTTGGCTGTGTAGTACTTGGTACTGTTGTACTTGGCTCTGTTGTGGTTGGTACTGTAGTACTTGGTACTGTTGTAGTCGGCTCTGTTGTAGTTGGCTCTGCTGTAGTTGGCTCTGTTGTAGTTGGCTGTGTTGTGGAAGTTGTTGGCATTTCGCCAACACTTACAAAAGCAAAACCATTATTGATTGCATATTCTTCAGCAGTTGAATTTGTGTAGCCGTATATTACGAAATTTTCTAATTTATAAACTCCACGATAAGCAGAATAATATCCGAATGCATAACCTCCAATGGTTGTTACACTATCAGGGATTGTTATGCTTGTAAGGCTTGTGCAACTATAAATTGCAAAAGCGCCAATGGTTGTTACGCTGTCAGGGATTGTTATGCTTGTAAGGTTTGTGCAATAGGAAAATGCATTTACGCCAATACCTTTTGTACCATCCTTAATGATTACTTCAGAAGGACACTCCCCTTTGTACTTATATGCTACCTTACCTGCATAAACCAAACCGTCAGGCTGATTGTTGTACCATGATGTACCAGAAAATGCATAATCGCCAATGGTTGTTACACTGTCTGGGATTGTTATGCTTGTAAGGCTTTCGCAATTCTCAAATGCACATCTACCAATGTTTGTAACACTGTCTGGGATTGTTATGCTTGTAAGGCTTGTGCAATAATCAAATGTACTCTCGCCAATGGTTGTTACACTGTCCGGGATTGTTATGCTTGTAAGACTTATGCAACCGAAAAATGCATAATCGCCAATGGTTGTTACACTGTCCGGGATTGTTATGTTTATAAGGCTTTTGCAACCGGAAAATGCCCCACCGCCAATGGTTGCTACACTATCCGGGATGGTTATGCTTGTAAGGCTTTCGCAATACTCAAATGCCTCTTCGGCAATACCTTTTGTACCATCCATAATGATTACTTCAGAAGGACAATCACCTTTGTACTTATATGCTACCTTACCTGCATAAACTAAACCGTCAGACTGATTGTTGTACCATGCTGTATCATTAAATGCACTCTTACCAATGGTTGTTATACTGTCCGGGATTGTTATGTTTGTAAGGCTTGTGCAACCAGAAAATGCATATTCGCCAATGGTTGTTACGCTGTCCGGGATTGTTATGTTTGTAATGCCTGTGCAACTATAAAATGCCCAATCACCAATGGTTGTTACGCTGTCTGAAATAGTTACGCTTTTAAGACTTCTGCATTCCCAAAATACATCACTGCCAATGGTGGTTACACTGTCCGGGATTGTTATGTTTGTAAGGCTTGTGCAATCCATGAATGCATCATCGCCAATAGTGGTTACACTGTCCGGGATTGTTATGTTTGTAAGGCTTGTGCAACCCTCAAATGCCCTACCGCCAATGGTTGTTACACTGTCCGGGATTGTTATACTTTTAAGGCTTGTGCAATGCACAAATGAACCAAAATCAATGGTTGTTACACAGTCTGGGATTGTTATGCTTGTAAGGCTTGTGCAATTCTCAAATGCATGATAGCCAATGGCTGTTACACTGTCAGGGATTGTTATGTTTGTAAGGCTTTCGCAATTATAAAACGCCAAACCACCAATGCTTGTTACACTGTCCGGGATTGTTATGCTTGTAAGGCTTGTGCAATCCTCAAATGCCTCATAGCCAATGGTTGTTACGGTATATCCATCTATCTGTGATGGGATTGTAATACTTGTGCCACTGCCGGTGTATTCTGTAATTTCAGCTGTGCCGTCATCAAGCAGTTCATATTCATAATCACCGCTTATATAATATTCACCGCTTGTAGCACCTGTTGTTATTTTTGGGGTTTCCGCCGCACCTACAGAAATCTGTGCAACTGTGGTTATGCCGATGATCATACACACCGCAATTGCCAAGGATAATAATCTTTTCATAAGTATTCTACCTCCGCTTGTATTTTAGAAGATAATAACATAATATTACATTTTAGTCAACAATATTAATAAAAAATTATAACTAAAACTAATAAATATTGTAAATAAAAGCAAAAGCCATATTTGAGAACATCAAACTCCAAACTCCCCCTTTATACCCTTGAAAGTTCAGGTGGGATATGGTAAAATGAAAAAGTATGTAATATATATAGAAAGATAATAAAAATATTTTATAGTTTTATATTAGATTAGGGTGTATCTAAATGGAAAGAAAAGCTATTGGTGTTTTTGATTCGGGGCTTGGTGGACTTACCGCTGTAAAACAGCTTTTGACTGTTTTACCTCAGGAGGATATTGTCTATTTTGGCGACACAGGTCGTGTTCCCTACGGTAACCGAAGCAACGACACTATCAAAAAATACGCAGTACAGGACGCAAGGTTTTTGCTAAAGCACAATGTTAAGATGGTAATTGCCGCCTGCGGTACTGTTTCCTCTGTTGCAGGGGACTTAAAGGATACCCTTGGGGTGCCTTACACAGGTGTTGTAAACCCCACCGTTTACACCGCTGTGAGAACCACTAAAAATAAAAGAGTGGGTGTTATCGGCACAAGCGCAACAATCGGAAGTCACAGCTACAAAACAAGACTTCAGGAGGAGGACAGTGAAATCAAGGTTTACGAACAGGACTGTCCACTGTTTGTTCCCCTTGTTGAAAACGGTTTCATCAGCAAGGACGACCCAATAGTACATCTCACCGTAGAAAGGTACCTTGCACCCCTAAGAGAAAACGGTGTTGACACCTTAATTTTAGGCTGTACCCACTACCCAATCCTCAGGGACGCAATTCAAGAGGTTATGGGAAGTGATGTAACCCTCATTGACAGCGGAATGGAAACCGCCTATTACGCTAAAAAGGTGCTTAAACGAGAGGGCTTGCTGACTAAAGAAAATGACGAGGGCAACTGTCAGTTCTATGTAAGCGACACTCCCGACAACTTTGAAAAGGTAGCGGAGATTTTCCTGGGGCAAAACATAGAACACTCTGTAACTCAAATTGATATAGAGAGGTACTGATATGGACAAAAAATATCTAATCACTCTTTTTGCTTCTCAAGAGGCTGACGGTGAAAAGGACGAAATGACCTTTACCGCACCCGGTGAGTATTATGAAGAAAACGGAGTAAAAATTGTACAGTACAAGGAGTTTTCCGAGGAAAGCAAAACCAAGGACGACTTCTCCTTAAACACTATAAAATCCATTGGCGACACAAAGGTTTCTATTTTAAGGGAATCGGAGCATACCACAAGGCTTTATCTTGAAAAGGACAAGCTACATAAATGTCACTATATAACCCCAATGGGTGAACTAATGTTTGGTGTCCTTTGCACCAAGCTACAAAACAATCTTGATAAAACAGGCGGTACACTTGAGGTTGCATACAGCCTTGACCTGAACGGACAGGCAGTGAGCAACAACCGCTTTATTCTAACAGTAAAGGAAAATTGATATGTCAAAAACAGCTAAAACAGCAAAACAGCAAATGAAGGATGTAATCACATCTGCCATCAAAAAGGCTATTGAACTTGGAGAACTTCCACAGGGAGATGCTCCCGACTTTATAATTGAAACACCTGCCGACAAATCCCACGGCGACCTTGCCACAAATGCTGCTATGGTTTCTGCAAAAACATTCAGAATGCCACCTTTTAAAATTGCACAGGCAATCACAAACAACATAGAACTTGAAAACACCCTTTTCAACAAGTTTGAAACAGCAGGCCCGGGCTTTATTAACTTCTTTTTAGCCCCCGATTACTACGCAATGGTACTGAAAGAGGTTGAGGAAGAGAAGGAAAGCTTTGGTCAAAGCGACTTTGGCAAGGGCAAAAAGGTTATGGTTGAATTTGTTTCTGCCAACCCAACAGGCCCTATGCATATGGGCAACGCAAGAGGCGGTGCTTTAGGCGACTGTCTTGCCTCCGTTCTTGATAAGGCTGGATATGATGTATGGCGTGAATTTTATGTAAATGACGCAGGAAATCAAATCGAAAAATTCGCCTGTTCCCTTGAGGCAAGATATTTGCAGATTTTCGACTCAACTGTTCCTTTCCCTGAGGACGGTTATCAGGGTGGAGATATAACCGACCTTGCAAATCTGTACAAGGAAGAAAACGGAGATAAACTCATAAACTGTACTTCCGAGGAGAGAAAAAAGGCTCTTGTTGACTTTGCCCTACCTAAAAACATCAGTAAAATGCAGTCCGATATGGCTAAGTACAAAATCACATATGACAAGTGGTTCTTTGAAAGTGAACTTCACAACAGCGGAGCAGTAAAAAAGGTTGTTGACATATTGACCGAAAAGGGACTTACCTACGAAAAAGAGGGCGCTGTGTGGTACAAAAACGCTGAGGTATGCACCAAAATTCTCCTTAGTCAAGGCAAGAACCAGGAATATATTGACAAGTTAGAGCTAAAGGACGATGTTCTCATTCGCCAAAACGGAAACCCAACATATTTTACCGCCGACATTGCATATCACAAGAACAAATTTGACCGAGGCTTTGACACACTTATTGATGTATGGGGTGCTGACCACCACGGACACGTTATGAGAATGAAGGGCGCAATGGACGCCATAGGCTACAACGGTGACAAGCTGGATGTAGTTTTGATGCAGCTTGTTAAGCTGGTGCGAAACGGTGAGCTTGTTAAGATGAGCAAGCGAACAGGCAAGGCAATTCAGCTTTCCGACCTACTGGACGAGGTACCTGTGGACTCCGCAAGATTCCTGTTTAACACAAGGGAAGCAAACAGCCAGATGGACTTTGACCTTGACCTTGCAGTAAAAGAGGACAACCAAAATCCCGTTTACTATGTTCAGTATGCTCACGCAAGAATCTGCTCAATTATCAAGGCTTTGGAAAAGGACGGTATCACACTTCGCTCCTGCACAAAAGAGGAATTAACCCTACTTAGTGCTCCTGAAGAAAGGGACATCATCAACCACCTTGCATCCTTTGAGGAGGAGATTATCGCATCCGCCAAGGACTACGACCCAACAAAAATTACAAGGTATGTTACAACCCTGGCAAACCTGTTCCACAGATTCTACAATGCTTGCAGAGTAAAGGGCGAGGACGAATCCCTGACACAGGCAAGGCTGAACCTTTGTGTGGCTGTTAAAACTGTCATTAAAAATGTACTCACAATGTTCAACATCACCTGTCCTGACTCAATGTAAATAATTAATTTAGAATAACCGTAAAAAGAGCTATCTGCGTTTTGCAGATAGCTCCTACTTTTGCTTATAAAATTAATATCCTGTTACATCAAGAATTGTGTCTGTAACGGTTTTGTCCTCTGATGTTATGGTGACAACGGTTTTGCCAACCTGTTCAATCACAACAGAGCCTTGCTGAATTTTGTCAAAGTTTTTTCCTGTTTCTTCTGTATAGTCGGAGGAATTTGACCTTTTGGAGTCCTCAATAATTCTCTCTGCGTTTTCATCACTGTCAAACTCAAAAAATGTGGCAATGTTCACATCATCCTTGCTCACCATAACGCAGGAAACAAGTCCCTCATACGGGAACATTGACAAATCATTTTTGTCCTCCTTGGTTTCCGTTACAAAGTTGATGTTTGAAACACCGTTTAGCTTTTTTTCAAAATCCTTTGCCGACAATTCATCCTTTGACGGCTCACTGTCGGTAGTGGCAATTTGGGAGTTATTGTTACCTCCCTCTCCACCGTTTTCGGAGGAATCACAGCCGGATAGGAAACAGCACAGAAGAACAGCACAGAATAAAACTGTGAATAATCTTTTCATAGTATTCCCCTAACTAATCATAGACTTGATTTTTTCAAGAACTTCCTGAGCGTTAGCCTTGCCCTTACTGTTCTTCATTACAAAGCCCATACAAGCCATAATAGCCTTTTCCTTGCCCTCTTTGTACTGCTGAACAGCCTTTGGATTAGCCTCAATAGCCTGCTTGCACAGCTGGTCAACAAAGCTGTCATCAAGGCCTGCCATATCCTCTTCGCTGATGTATTCGGTGCAGTCCTTGCCTGTTTCAAGCATTTTGTCAAGGGTGGATTTTGCAAGGTTGTTTTGGATTTTGCCCTCCTCCAAAAGCTTACAAAGCTGATTTAACTGCTGAGGAGTTGTCTTGATGTCAAAGGCCTCTTTGTCCTCCTCTGTCTGAAGAACTCGGAAAATCTGACCTATGATGAAATTGCTGACGGTCTTTGGCTTTTTAAGTCCATCAATAGCCTTGTCAAAATATTCGGAAATATTTCTGTATTTAGTAAGAAGTCCTGCGTCACTTTCGGGAACGCCCAATTCATCAACATATCTCTGCTTTTTAATGTGAGGAAGTTCGGGGAGCTTTGCCCTGATTTCCTCAATTTCCTCGTCAGTAACCTTGATTGTAACAAGGTCAGGGTCACGGAAATAGCGGTAGTCGTGGGCGTCCTCCTTACTTCTCATTGAAGAAGTGGTGTTGGTTGCGTCATCATACCTAAGTGTTTCCTGAACAACCTTTTCGCCGTTTTCAATAAGGTCAACCTGTCGTTCAAATTCGTACTCCATAGCCTTTGTTATAAAGGTAATGGAGTTCATATTTTTAATTTCTGTTCTTGTTCCCAACTTGTCGCTGCCCTGTGGGCGAACGGAAATGTTGACATCACATCTCATTGAACCCTCCTGCATACGGCAGTCGGAAATTCCGATGTAACGCATAATCTGCTGGAGCTTTTCCACATATTCCCTTGCCTCGTCAATGGAACGGATGTCAGGCTCGGAAACAATTTCAATGAGAGGAACACCGCCACGGTTGTAGTCAACATATGTGTCGCCGTGGTTGTGAATCAGTTTTCCTGCGTCCTCCTCAATATGGATGTGGTGAATACGGATTTTTCTACCGTTTGAAAGCTCAACATATCCACGGTTACAAAGTGGTGCATACAGTTGGCTTATCTGATATGCCTTTGAAAGGTCGGGATAGCAGTAGTTTTTTCTGTCCATTTTGGAAACATTGGCAATCTCGCAATTTGTTGCAAGACCCGCCATAATTCCGTACTCAACAACCTTTTTATTCAGCTTTGGAAGTGTGCCGGGAAGCCCTATGCACACCGGACAGCAATGGCTGTTAGGCTCACCGCCGAACTCCGTTGAGCAGGAGCAAAAAATCTTTGTATCTGTACCCAATTCAATGTGGGTTTCAAAACCTGCTACTAATTCATATTTCATAGCTTAACCCCCCACTTGGTATCTTTAAAGTTTTCAGGACAAGCCTGTTGATATTTGTAGGCAACATTAAGGATAGTTGCTTCCTTAAACTTGTCGCCGATTATCTGCATACCGATAGGCATTCCCTTGCTGTTAAATCCGCAGGGAACGGAAACTGAGGGAAGTCCTGCAATGTTGATAGGTACTGTGCAAATGTCGGTGAGGTAGGTTTCAACAGGGTCAGAAACAGCCTCGCCCATTTTAAAGGCTGTCATTGGAACAGTCGGCGCAAGGATAACATCAACATTTTTAAATGCATCGTCAAAAGCCTTGATAATTGTTCCACGAAGGTTTTGAGCCTTTTTGTAGTAGGCGTCATAGTAGCCTGCGGAAAGCACATATGTGCCAAGGAGAATTCTCCTCTTTACTTCCTCGCCGAAGCCCTCGCTCCTTGTCTTGCAAATCATATCGTGAGTACCCTCATAGCTTTGTGTTGTCTTGTAGCCGTATCGGATACCGTCATATCTGCCAAGGTTTGAAGATGCCTCTGCACAGGCAAGGATGTAGTAAACAGGCAACGCAAACTTAAGTGCAGGTAAATCGAAGTAAACAATCTCCGCACCCATTTCCTTGTACTTTTCGGCGGCTGAAAGCACAGCCTCCTTAACATCATCACGAACACCGTCAAGGTACTCTCTGGCTATGCCGATTTTCATACCCTTGATGTCGTTGTCCAGTTTATCAAAAGTTGTTTCGCTCTTTCCAACACTTGTTGAGTCATTCTCGTCATAGAGGGAAATGCTGTCATAGACAAGGGATGCGTCCTCAACTGTCTTTGTAATAGGTCCAATCTGGTCAAGGGAGCTTGCATAGGCAACAAGTCCGTATCTTGACACAGCGCCATATGTTGGCTTTAAGCCTACAATACCACAGAATGATGCCGGCTGACGAATACTTCCGCCTGTGTCGGAGCCAAGTCCAAAAGCGGCAATGTCACCTGAAACAGCAGATGCAACACCGCCTGATGAACCGCCTGAAACATGGTCTGTGTTAAATGGGTTTGTTGCTCCGCCAAAGCAGGAGTTTTCACAGGAAGAACCCATTGCAAACTCGTCCATATTGGTTTTGCCAAGCAAAACTGCATTCTGATTTTTTAGTATTTCCCACACCTTGGCGTCATATATTGGCTTGTAGCCCTCAAGGATTTTACTGCAACAGGTGGTTTCAATTCCATTTGTGGAAATGTTGTCCTTCAGGGTCATTGGAACACCCTCAAGTGGCAGGAGCTTTTCGCCCCTTGCAAGCTTTTCGTCAACCTTTTTTGCAGTTTCAAGCGCCTCGTCGGGTGTAACTGTAACATAGGCATTGAGTTCGCCGTTAGCCTCCTCAATCGCCTTTAAATATTTTTTTGTAAGTTCAACACAGGAGATTTCTCCGTTTTGGAGCATAGCCTGTATTTTTGCAATCTGTCCCATATCTCTACTCCTTACGAATGTTTTCTCACAAGGAAATGATCCTCTGCCTGTTCAGGAGCATTTTTAAGAATTTCTTCCTTTGGCATTGACGGCTTAACCACATCCTCACGCAGTGCGTTTGAAAGGTTGTTGATGTTGTCAAACTCCACACCCTCAACATCTGCGTTGTTGATTGTGTCGGCAAAGGACACAATCTCCTGCATTGACTTTGTTAAGTTATCCATTTCGTCCTCAGGAACAAAGAGCTTTGAAAGCAATGCAATGTTCTCTACATCTTCCCTGGTAATCATAGCTTAAACCTCTAACCTAAAAATTATCTAAACTGTATCTTAACTATCTAAAATTATCTTAACTTAATGTGAACCTCACGAAGCTGTTGCTCGCTTACTGTTCCCGGACTGCCCAAGAGTAAATCCTGAGCGTTGCTGTTCATTGGGAAAGCAATTACTTCACGGATATTTTCTTCCTCTGTAAGGAGCATAATCATTCTGTCCACACCGGGAGCCATACCTGCGTGTGGCGGTGCACCGTACTGGAATGCGTTGTAAAGTGCGCCAAACTTACTCTTTAAGTCCTCTTCGCTGTAACCCGCCATACCGAATGCTTTAACCATAATGTCAAGGTCGTGGTTACGAACAGCGCCTGAGGAAAGCTCAACACCGTTGCACACAATGTCGTACTGATATGCAAGAATTTCTGTTGGCTCCTGATTTTCAAGGGCATCCATACCGCCCTGTGGCATTGAGAACGGATTGTGTGTAAATGCAAGGTGACCGTCCTCATCGTGTTCAAACATTGGGAAGTCAACGATAAAGCAAAGCTCAAACTTGCTCTTGTCAATAAGGTCAAGACGAGCAGCAACCTCTGTTCTGATTTGACCGGCAAGAAGTGGTGCTTGGTCAGCTGTATCGGCAATAAAGTATATTACATCTCCGGCATTAGAGCTATTTCTCTTAATAAGTTCTTCTCTGTCACCGGGCTTTAGGAATTTGTCAATAGGTCCGTCAAAGGTCATATCCTCGTTGACCTTAACATATCCAAGTCCCTTCATACCGATTGAAAGGGCAAACTCCTCCATACGCTTAAACCACTTTTTGCTCTGCTTTGCACAGTCGGGAACATTGATTGAACGAACTGTCTTTTTGCGGAAAGGCGCAAAGTCGGTTTCTTCAAACATATCTGAAATTTCAACAATCTCCAAAGGATTTCTGAGGTCAGGCTTGTCTGAGCCGTACTTAAGCATTGATTCCTTGTATGGAATCCTCTTGAATGGTGGCTTGCTTACCTCTTTATCACTAAACTTTTTAAAGGTTTCGTAAAGCACCTCTTCTGCAACAGCAAAAACATCCTCCTGTGTTGCAAAAGCCATTTCAAAGTCAAGCTGATAAAATTCGCCCGGTGAACGGTCTGCCCTTGCATCCTCGTCACGGAAACAAGGAGCAATCTGGAAATACTTGTCAAAGCCTGACACCATAAGGAGCTGTTTGAAAATCTGCGGTGCCTGTGGCAGAGCATAAAATCTGCCCTTGTGCTTTCTTGACGGAATAAGGTAGTCACGAGCACCCTCAGGAGATGATGTAGAAAGAATAGGTGTCTGAATTTCCATAAAGCCCATTTCGTTCATCTTGGAGCGTAAAAAGCTGATAATCTCACTTCTAAGCACAATATTATTGTGTACCTTTGGATTTCTCAAATCCAAAAATCTGTATTTTAGTCTTACATCCTCTGATGTATTGGTGGAAGTCATAACCTCAAAGGGCAGGTTGTTCTTGCTTTTACCAAGTACCTTGATGTCCTCTGTGTGAACCTCAACATAGCCTGTTGCTATCTTTTTGTTGATGGTTTCGTCATCTCTTTTTACAACCTTACCGGACAGTGTAACAGTACACTCTCTGTTAACATCCTTTAGTAATTCATCATTGTGAACAACAACCTGAAGTACACCGTAGTGGTCACGGATGTCAAGGAACATAACACCACCGTGGTCACGGATATTCTCTACCCAACCGGCTACACGGACAGTTTCTCCAATATTATTTTCTCGTAATTCGCCACAGGTAACTGTGCGATAAATATTTTCTCTAACCATTTCTACTTTCCTTTCCGGAATGTTTTGGGAATATATAAATCAATAACATAAGCCCATAATGGCTTATTATACCATAAACATCAGTATCTTTCAACATTTTGCGTTAATTTATTCTATGGATTTAAGGCTTTCTATCATATCAATCTTCTTCATCTTAAAGTGCATCAGGAAATTTACCATTAGTGAGAATACTCCCGTAAGTAAAATTGCCCAAATAAATGATAAAAAGTTAATACTTCTGCCAAACATAACATTTTCTATTTCTACTGTGATTATGATGAAGTAACCAAGGAAAATTCCCAATATAAGTCCAAAAACAATACCTAAAATCGTAAGGACTATATTTTCCCTATAAATATAGGCAGAAGTTTCCCTGTTGTAAAAGCCAAGCACCTTTAGGGTAGCAATTTCCCTTCGCCTCTCGGCTATATTAATGTTTGTCAGATTGTAAAGCACCACAAGGGCAAGGAGCCCTGCACAGATTATCATAACAAGGACAACAATATCAAGGGAGCGAATTGTCTTGTTAAAGTTGCTCATAATCTCACTGCAAAATGTCACTCCTGCAACCTCGCTGTTTTCAAGGTATCTGTTTCCAATTTCCTTTTCCATTTGCTCTGTAAGGTTAGGGGATTTCAGCATAATCATATTGTACCTTGCATTTTCACCGTACAGCTTTTCATAAAGATTTCGGGACATATAGATATTGCTGAAAACATAATGCTCCGCAATACCGCTGACCTTAACCTCAACACTTTTGTTGTTGTAGTTAATAGTAAATTTGTCACCGTTTTTTACATTAAGTAGGTTTGACAGCTTTTCCGTTATGATTACACCGTCATCCTTTAGGGTATAGTTCTCTCCCGTCTTTCTGTTACACAGGGTAACCATTTCCAAAAACTTTTCGTTGTTGTGGGGAACAGTTAAGTAAAGGGAGCTTGAAACAGAATTATCATCGGTTTTTGCCGATACGGATTTGTTAAGGTAGGGCATAGAGTCCGTTATGTCACCGTCATTCTCTATTTTCGCCATAAGGTCTGAAAGCTCGAATTTTGTTTTGTCCTCTTTAAGCGCCAACATTGCGTCATAGTGATAGATTTTTCCGTACTGTGCATCTACAACACCTGTTATACTGTCGTGAAGATAAAACGCCGCCAAAACAAGTGCTGTGCATCCTGCAACACCAAGGACAGTCATCATCAGCCTTGCCTTGTATCTAAAGAGATTTCTTGCTGTAACCTTGCTTGTAAAGCCAAGCCTTTTCCATAGTACAGGTATTCTTTCAATCAAAATTCTGTTGCCCGGCTTTGGAGATTTTGGCCTCATAAGCTGGGATGCTTTTTCCCTCAATGTTCTTTTGCAGGTAAAGACAGCAACTAAAACTGTGCACAGGATTGCCGCACAAATGCTTAACGAAACAGCGCCCCATGCCGGAATAATGGTTATGTCGGGCATATGGTACATAATCTCATAGGCATAATATATTACTCTTGGCAGAATCGGTACGCCAATTGCTATACCCAAAATACATCCCAAAAATCCTGAGCCTGAGGCATAGATAAGGTACTTAACAACTATACTTTTGTTGCTGTAACCCAAAGCCTTGAGAATCCCTATTTCTGTTCGTTTTTCGTCAATAAGTCTTGTCATTGTTGTAACGCAAACAAGAATTGCAACGAGGAGAAAAAACACAGGGAAAACTGCGGCTACATTGTCAACACGCTGTGTATTTTCTTCAAAACCACTGTAACCCGGATTGTCGTCCCTTATGGTGATGTACCATTCTTTCCCTTTAATTTCATCAATGTTTTTTTGTGCGTCATTAAGCTTTTCTTCCGCTTTTTTCAGCTTTGAATTAGTTTTTCTCTCTGCATTTTCAAGGCTTTTCTTGGCTTTTTCCAGCTGTTCAATTTGTGGCTTTAAGGCTGAATCGTCCATTCCTGCCATTAGGTAAGCCTGTTTTCCGTCATTTAGCTGTTTTTCCTTTGCTTCAAGGGTTTTTCTCTGTTCTTCAAGCTCTTTTAGTGCTGATTTTTTCTCTTTCTCAAATTTTGCAATCTCTTTATCCAGGAACTTTTGCTCCTTCTTTACAAATTGAGAAATTCTATCTTCTCCTACCTTTGCAAGGCTCTTTTTTTCCTCTTTAATTTTGCTGTCATATTTGTCATCAAACGGGGATATTCCATCCTCTGATGCCTTTGTCTTAACATAAAGTCCTGTGTATTCTTCATACTTAAAGCAGGAGTTTTTTACAAATGCGAAGCTGTTCAGCTTGCCGTCACCAATGGTTGTGTTTCCTCTTTCAAAGGAAATGAAGAGAGGTGAACGCACCTTGCCCACAACCTTGTAACTCAGGGATTTCAGGCAGTCTGTCACCTCTGTATCCCCTGATTTTTTCTTGATTTTCAGGGTGTCACCCACAGAAATATCTTTTAGGGTGTCGGCATCAAGTACAATTTCCTTATCATTCTGTGGTAATCTACCCTCAACTACATCAAGGGTGTTTAAAGCATTATAATTATCATAGGAAAATGGTAATGAAGAAATGCGAAGAACTGCGTCACCATCGTCAAGTGGTGTAAATACATCACAAGAATAGACAGGCATAACATCGGTTACATACTCATTTTCTGCAACGCTGTTTATGTCTTTCTCTTCAAAACCAATAGGTGAAATAAGGCTGAAATCCATAAGGCGGTTTTCGCTGAAATAATTTTCAGCCATATTTATCATAGACGGACTTGTACTTTTAACACCGGCAAGAAAACCGACACCCAAAGCAATAATCATCATTATGGAGAAAAACCTTGCCTTGGTTTCCCAAATTTCCCTGCGTATGTTCTTAAAAAATGTTCTGTTCATAATAATTACACTTTCGCAATAGATTTACCACTCAATAGTGGATACATCCTGTGGATTTTTGTTGACGGTATTTTCCACTATTTTTCCGCTATTCATACGGATAACCCTGTCAGCCATAGGGCAGATTGCAGAGTTATGAGTAATGAGGACAACAGTCATATTTTCTTTTTTACAGGTTTCCTGCAAAAGCTTTAGGATTTGCTTGCCTGTTTTGTAGTCCAAAGCGCCTGTTGGCTCGTCACAGAGAAGTAGCTTTGGTCTTTTTGCAAGGGCTCTGGCAATAGATACTCTCTGCTGTTCTCCACCTGAAAGCTGACTTGGAAAATTATCCAATCTGTCAGTCAGTCCAACGCTTTTTAGAGCCTCGTCAGCATTCATAGGATTTTTACAAATCTGTGTTGCCATCTCCACATTTTCCCTTGCAGTAAGGTTAGGGATAAGGTTATAAAACTGAAAAACAAAGCCTATGCTGTGCCTTCTGTATTCAACAAGCCTTTTGTCACTAAATTTGCTGATATTTTCTCCGTCAACAACAACCTCGCCTTGACTTGAACAGTCCATTCCGCCTAAAATGTTCAGCACAGTTGTTTTTCCTGCACCTGATGAACCTACAACAACTGCAAATTCTCCCTCTTCGATGGAAAATGATGCATCATCAACTGCATTTATTGTAATTTCACCCATTGTGTATTTTTTATATACATTTTTAAACTCAACAAGACTCATAGCAATTACCCTTTACAGAATATATAGATATTTATCAACATTTATTCTATCATATTTTCACCGACTTTTCAAACAATAAAGAAAAAAAGGACACCCCAAAATGGGATGTCCTTAAAATTTATAATTTTCAAATTACTTGAGGTATGTGAGGTTTGTTTCACCGATAGCTCCGTCAATACCTGTGAAGCCACTTGCACAGCAAACATAAACTCTCATATTACCCTTGCCGGTAGCAGAAACAGAAAGTGTACCGTCTGTAACTGTCTTTGTATCGCCTGTGATAGCGTCAATGTAAACACCGTTTGGAAGACCCTTAAATGTAGCACTACCACTGATTGATACACAAGCAAGTGAATCAGTTGTGTCTTTTGTATATCTTCTTACATAAGCCATATTACCGCTTACATAGTTAGAAGATGCTGTGTACTGACCCTTCTGAAGAGCAGGGATAGCACGACGAACAGCGTTAAGCTTTGAAAGGTGCTTTGAAAGTGGTGAATCAAGTGTATCAGCTACTGTACCGGAAGCAGTATATTCGCTGAAGTCAGTTGCTGTAACATCACCTTCGAGGTAATCACCAAAGTATGCACGACCTGTTGTTGCGATAGGTGCGTTAGGACCTACATCAATAACAGCGCCCTTCATAAATTCAACCTCAGAACCATAGTAGATACAAGGAATACCACGGAATGTGAACATAAGGTCCATATTCTCTGCCCAAGTATCTGTACCGCCGGCAAAACGATTCTTTTCGTCAGGAGATTCAGGTGAATAGTCGTGAGAATCAACATACATTACATTGTATGTAGCGTCATTATAGTACTTGTCGCCACCCTTTGCAATACCAAATGCACTGCTTGCATTACCAAAGAGTCTGTGCATCTGGAAGTCGATAGCCTCCATACCTGATGCCATTGAACGGTCAGGTGTATGATAGGAAATACCGTTAAGGAATGCATTGGTGGATGTTGGCTCGTCACTACAACTATCCTCTTCGATATAGTGGTCAAATACAACATTCATATTGTTGTTGATGTCATCAGCAGATGATCCCCAACTCCACTGCTGAGCCCACTTGTCATTAGACTCTTTCCAAGTGTAGTATGGTGAAGACTCTTCAGCATGGTTTCTGTACCATACATCTGTGTAACGAGTACAGATTTCGCCGAACATCATGAAGTTTGACTTTCCTACTGCCTTAGCTGAATCATAAAGCTGGTCATTGAACATAAGGTTCAGGGCAAGTCTTGGGATATGACGAACTGTATCAACACGGAATCCGTCAACACCTCTGCTGATGAAATCGCTGTAACAATCTACAACATATTCAGCAACAGCCGGGTTTTCTGTGTTAAGGTCAACGCAGTCGCCTGCAATCTGACAGAACTTACAAGCCCAGTCATCCCAGTTCATACTCTGGAAGTAACCTGAGTGGTAATAGTTGTTAGCGTTATACTTATCACTTTGTGAGATTTTGTTCATATCATAGTCTTTTGCACCGGGAAGAGTACCTGTTGAGTTACCGTTTTTCGAGGAATACTCAAGGTTCTTCATAAGGTTAAGTCTCTGCTGATACTGAACTTCCGGTTTCTGTGCCCAATATTCTTCAGGTGAATTAAGACCAAATGAATCAAGAAGGTAATCTGTTGGAATCATTGACTCCTTAAGATTTGAAAGGTCAGCATTTAAGTCCTTTGTGAAAAGGGGACAGAAGAAGTTTTCACCGAAGTTGCCGGTATGCTGGAAAACTACGTCCTGAATAATCTTCATACCCTTGGAGTGAGCTGCCTGAATAAGGTCATCAAATGTGAAGTCACTACTCTCATAACGAGCGTCAACTGTGCTGAAGTCCATTGCGTGGTAGCCGTGGTAGTCATAGCCGGAAGCATTTGTTACAACAGGTGTAATCCAAATTGCTGAAAAACCAAGAGCCTTGATGTAATCAAGCTTATCTGCAAGACCCTTGAAGTCACCTCGCCATGCAGGGTCGGAGTCAGGGTTACCTGCCTGTCCGTCATCCCAACAGTGAACATCGTTACTCTCGTCGCCGTTATAGAAACGAGTTGTCATTACAAAGTAGATGGAATCCTCTCTCATATCAACATCTGACACAGGGTCGGTGTTGAAATCAGGATTTGCACTATACCATCTGTTCTTGTAGAACCACCACTCGCCGGTAGTTCTTTTAAATTCCTTACTGGTTTGTTTGCCGTTTTTGTCGGTAAACATTACATTAATCTTTGTAAGGTCGGCAAATTTTGTTGTGTACCAGTTTTCTCCCTGTGAACTGTCCTTTTGCATTGCAACACCAGGGTAGTCAACTTCAATATTCTTTGGTAGTGAGTTCCAGTAATACACGTATGGAACATCACCGTTTTCACTCTTATAATGGATGGTCACACCGCTTCCGCTCTCGCCAGCAGCAACAGCAGTTACTTCCTTATCAGCTGCTGAGGCTGCCACTGTACCAACAGCAAAGATTGATACAGCCAAAGCAATAACCATCATTAATGCTACTATTTTTTTAATTTTGGTCATTTTGTTTACTCCTTACATTAGCCAAGCAAAGATTTTTGAATAGCTGTTACATCTCTGATATCAATTTTGCCATTCTTATTGTAATCTGCCCTTTCAACTAAGAAATTGTTAACAGGTTTATGGTTTACATACTTCTGAATAAGTGTAGCGTCGGCAACATCAACTACTCCGCTGTTATCAACATCACCTAATAAACCTGTAGGTACAGTAGATGTTGTAGATGTTGTGGTTGATGTTGTTGTAACTGTGCCTGTTGATTCATATGTTAATTTTTGTGTGATTGTTGTATTATCACTGCTCTGTACAGAAACTTCAACTGTGTAGTTACCTGCAACTGTGGGAGTAAAGCTGTAATTCTTGTTAAGTGTGTAATAAGCTGTGTTAATCTGTGTGTTGCTTGGATCTTTAACTACAAACTTGTAGAACAAAAGCTTTGTTCCTGTGTTACCGCCTGCTGCGTTAACGCTGATGTTTGCCATTGCGCCGGTCTTAATCTGTGTTTTTGTAGCAGGTGAAGAAGAAAGGAATATTGGCTTTACCTCGTTGCTTGGATCCTTGATTTCATATGTGAGCTCTTTTGTGTTTGCGTTGCCGATGTCGTCCTTAACATCAAGCTTGATTGTGTACTCACCTGTTGAAACAGGATTCCAAGTGAATGTGCTGTTTGTTGAGTAGTTCTGTGTAACTGTACCGTTAACTGAGTACTGATACTCAATTACAGAACCATCTGATTTTGCAGCGGCTGTAAATACGATTGAAGAACCAATATACTGAGGTGAAGCAACACTTGATTCAAATGCTTTTACTTTCAGTGGATTAGTGTCGTATTCCTTAAATCCGTTGTCATAAATCATACTGTCGCCCGGGTAATCAAGATTACCTGTCTGACTAGAACCATCGTTAAAGATAACCATATTGTAGTCACCCTTGATGTCGTATGACCACACACCGTCACCCTCGTCTGTCATAGCCTCACCGGGCCATGAAGCATTGTTTGCATTGCCTTGATCTTCATTCCACATATAACAGTTTACTCTTGACCAATTATTGTTGTTCATAAAGTAAATTGTGTGTCCCGCTGCGGAATGAACCGAACCGCCGGAGCTCTCCTTGTCTGTATCGGCAGCAATTACAGAATAACCGCCGGCACAAACCATTCCCACCATTAGTAATAGTGTTAGGATAACTCCTAATGATCTCTTACATAATGTTTTCATTGTTTTTTCCTCCAGAATAAATATTATATAATATTATATAATTTCTTACAGTTAGATTATATCAAATAACAGCACCAATTATATTTCCTTTGAGGAATAATAAAATTTAATAATACACAATTTTACACTCGATTTGTTGTATATTTCTACCAACTTATGAACAGTCTGTTAATTCATTTTAAATACAATGTGACATATTGTTAATAAATTTTATCTTTGATTTTTTCCCAGTATGCTTTAAACGCCTGTTCATTTTTGTTTTCGCCGTATTCGTAGTACTTTTTTCCTGCAAGATTGTCCGGCAAATACTGTTGAGGGACATAGTGATTTTCAAAATCGTGGGGATACAAGTAGTACTGACCCTTATTGTTGTTGTCCTCACCGTCATAGTGCATATTTTGAAGTTGTCTTGGCACACTTCCCACATTTCCCGACTTAATATCAGCCATAACTGCGTCAATCGCCTTTTCTCCCGAATTTGACTTTGGAGAATTGCAAACCAGTATTACTGCGTCTGCAAGAGGAATCCTCGCCTCGGGAAGTCCAACGGACATTGCAATATCGACACAGCTTTTTACAATGGGAATTATGTTGGGATAGGCAAGTCCCACATCCTCACAGGCACAAACCATCAGCCTTCTGCAAGCGGAAATCAAATCTCCTGCCGAAAGAAGTCTGCCAAGATAGTAAAGGGCTGCATCTGTGTCACTGCCACGCATACTCTTTTGATATGCCGACATAATATCGTAATGCTCGTCACCGTCTTTGTCATAACGCATAGAGCTTTTTTGAGTAAGCTCCCTTGCAGTTTCGGCTGTGATTATTTTTTTGCCCTCCTGTGTATCTGATGCCAAGAAGGAAAGCTCTGCACTGTTGATAGCCTTTCTAACATCTCCCCCGCACCCAAGGGAAATAATACGAGCTGTATCCTCCCCTAAAACGACATCGACATTGTTTTCCTTTGATAAAATATCAAATGCCCTTGTAACAGCTTTTTCCACATCCTGCTTTTCCACAGGCTTAAATTCAAATACCGTACTTCTGCTTAAAATTGCATTATATACATAGAAATACGGATTTTCCGTAGTTGAGGCAATCAGAGTAATTCTTCCGTTTTCGATATACTCCAAAAGTGTTTGCTGTTGCTTTTTGTTGAAATACTGAATTTCGTCTAAATATAGGAGTATTCCTCCAAGACCTGCAAAACCGTCAAGCTCTTTAAAAATATCCTTAAGGTCAGCGGTGGAGGCTGTTGTGCCGTTAAGCTTTTTAAGAGTCATATTTGTCCTTTTTGCTATGTATGTGGCAAGGGTGGTTTTGCCTACACCGGAGGGACCGTAAAATATTAGGTTTGGTATAACTCCGCTGTCAATAATTTTGCGAAGTGGCTTTCCATTGCCGATAAGGTGTTGTTGACCTACAATGTCCTCCAAAGAATTTGGTCTTATTCTATCTGCCAAAGGTTGCATAATATTCTCCTATCATTATGTGCTTTGCACACTTTATTGTTTAAAAAATTTGGGTGCCACAGGGCACCCAAAAAATACTATTTTGATTAATTTTCGTACAGAGGATACTTTTTGCAGATTTCCTCAACAGAGGCACGAACCTTGTCCCTGTTGCCCTCATAATCCTGAAGTACCATAGTGATACACTCGGCAATTTTGTCACAGTCCTCCTCTTTAAGTCCACGAGTTGTAACAGCCGCAGTTCCTATACGAACTCCGCTTGTAACAAATGGGCTGAGTGGCTCGTTTGGAATTGTGTTCTTGTTAACTGTGATGTAGCAGTCGTCAAGTCTTGCCTCAAGCTCCTTGCCTGTTACACCTGTATCTCTCAAATCCATAAGGAGAACATGGTTGTCTGTTCCGCCGGAAACAAGCTTGTTTCCTCTCTTAACAAGACCCTCTGCAAGAGCCTGACAATTCTTTACAATTTGCTTTCCGTATTCCTTAAACTCAGGCTTTAGAGCCTCGCCAAAGCAAACAGCCTTTGCTGCAATGGTGTGCATAAGAGGACCGCCCTGTGTTCCCGGGAAAATAGCCTTGTCAATTGCCTTTGCATATTCTTCCTTGCAAAGGATAAGTCCGCCACGAGGACCTCGTAGTGTTTTGTGAGTTGTGGTTGTAACAAAATCGCAGTATGGTACAGGGTTTGGATGAACACCTGCTGCAACAAGTCCTGCAATGTGAGCCATATCAACCATAAGGAGTGCTCCAACCTGGTCGGAAATTTCTCTAAACTTTGCAAAATCTATAATCCTTGGATATGCAGATGCGCCTGCAACAATCAGCTTTGGCTTACATTCCTTTGCAATTTCCAAAACCTTATCGTAGTCAATGCGATGTGTAACAGAGTCAACACCGTAAGGTACAAAGTTAAAGTACTTACCACTCATATTTACAGGTGAGCCGTGGGTGAGATGACCGCCCTCGTTAAGATTCATACCCATAACTGTGTCGCCGGGTGTGAGCATTGCAAAATACACAGCCATATTTGCCTGTGCGCCTGAATGTGGCTGAACATTTGCATGGTCTGCACCGAACAGCTCACAAGCTCTCTTCCTTGCAATCTCCTCAACCTTATCTACACAGTAGCATCCACCGTAGTAACGCTTGCCGGGATAACCCTCTGCATACTTGTTTGTAAGCAGGTTTCCCATAGCCGCCATAACAGCAGGAGATACAATGTTTTCAGAGGCAATAAGCTCAAGGTTTCTCCTTTGACGAGCCTGTTCCTCCAGCATTGCAGAGCCAACCTCAGGGTCATATTTATTAACAAAATCTATTGAGTGTAAAATTTCCATATCCATACTCCTTGTTCTTTTTCTCTGTTTATTGTCTTATTATAAAGTATTTTGTCTGATTTTTCAACTGTTTCTATAAGGAAACACTAATTCATATCCAGCACTTTTTGTATGAGAGACTTAATTTCCTCCATACTGCTGACATGACCTGCCTCATTTCTCAAAGATGCCGCACCCTTAAAGCCCTTTAGATACCAAGCAATATGCTTTCTGCTTTGACGAATACCAAGGTACTCTCCCTTTAATTCGCACATTCTCTCAATTTGACCAAGCATAATGTTCAGCTTTTCTTCCGTTGAGGGGGGTGTGGGCAAAGAGCCTGTTTTCAGATATTCGTTTATCTCCCTGAAAATCCAAGGTCTGCCCAAAGCACCTCTGCCCACCATAATCATATCACAGCCTGTATGCTCATAGAGTTTTTTTGCGGCTTGTCCGCTTGTGACATCACCGTTTCCTATTACGGGAATTTTTAGGCTTGACTTTACTTCCCTAATAATATCCCAGTCAACAGGAGGCTTGTAGTACTGCTGTCTTGTTCTTCCGTGAACAGCAACTGCGGATGCTCCGTTATATTCAACAATTTTTGCAACCTCAACACAGTTTACGGTGTCATCATCCCAGCCCTTACGCATTTTTACCGTTACAGGCACATTTACCGCCTTTACAACCTTTGACACAATTTCTCCGCATAGCTTTGGGTTTTTCATCAAACTTGCACCTGAACCGTTACCGCTGATTTTCGGTGCAGGACAGCCCATATTTATGTCGATAAAGTCGGGTTTAAACTGCTGTGCAAACACAGCCGCCTCTGCCATAGTGTCAGGCTCGTCCCCAAAAATCTGAATCCCCGAGGGTCTTTCCCTGTCGGTAAGCTCCATAAGCTCCGCAGACTTTTTGCTGTTAAAATGTATCCCCTTGGAGCTGACCATCTCTGTGACGGTGTAGGACGCCCCAAACGATGCACAAAGCTCCCTAAATGCACAATCTGCCACCCCTGCCATAGGGGCAAGGGCAGCAGAATTTTTTATTTCTATATTTCCTATTTTCATAATTAAACTCAATTACCTGTATCTCGTATTATTTTGGTAGTGGTGACCGCCGATTTTGTTTCCGCTTTCGTATCTGCCGATTCCCGCTTTATTCTTTCCTGTGGTGGAAAGGAGAAAAGCAACGATAACTGCAAGTGAAACACCAACGCCAATCCAGCACACAATACCGCCTACAAGGCTTACCCCGCCACTTTCGCTGTCGGCACCGATAGCTGTGGGCAAGTCCTCGGCAACCTCTGTGCTGTCGGGCAATGTGGGCAATTTATTTACATCATATGTCTGTGGCTGTGTCCACTCCTGTGTTGCCTCCTGTGTTTCTTGCGGAGCGGGTTCTGTATAAACAGGCTCTGTTTCAGGCGCCTCGGTAACGGGTGGTTCAGTTTCAGGCGGAGCAGTTTCGGAAGGCAAAGTTTCCGGTGGCTCGGTAACAGGTGGTTCAGTTACCGGAGGTTCTGTAACAGGCGCCTCCGTAACAGGTGCCTCTGTTGCAGGGGCAAAGGTTTCGGGAGGGTCTGTCACCGGAATATCCTCTGCAAAAGCAGTTGAAAGTGAACACATAGTCAAAATCAAAGCAGATGCTGTTATTAATATTATTTTTCCCAAATGTGATAAAAACTTCATAAGTATTACCTTCAAGCATTTAGTTGTACTGTACCACAAAAACAATATGTCACAGTATTAAGGTAATTATATCACAAATCAATTATTTTGCAACACCTTTGCAAGTGCCTTTCCCACCATTTTTCCTGCTCTCTTTGCTTCGTCAAGGGTATTTGCATCTGTTCCTACCTCTATAAGCAAAGAACCGTTGCATACATTCAGGTTATATGTATATTCTCCAAATTCCAGCGGTCTGGTAAGTCCGGGGTACATATCCTCTGCTGTCTTTTGAAGTTTAAGTGCAAATCGCAAATTTTCCTCCCAAAAGGGAAAATATCCTCCTCCCTCATAGTTATAGCCGGTCATAATCATTATTTGAGCTGTTTTTTTGCCTTTATACTTAAAAACAGGCTTTACCTTGCCCGATTCTCCACCCTCTCCTAATGCGTCACGGTGGATGTCAAGTACAACCTTAATATTTTCGTATTTATCCATATACTTTTGTATTGTTTCAAGACTTCTGTCATAGCTGCCGTTGTAGGACGGATAATCGTGCTTTGTTTTGTCGTGAATTACACCTATTCCCGCAGAAATTAGCTGATTTTCTATTTCGTCACCCACACTTGTAACATTTTCACTGTTTTTCGTAGAGCGTGGATAATAGTCGGAGGGATAATAGCCTGTATCATCTTTAAGGTAACTTTCACAGCAATGGGTGTGGAAAATAAGCACCTGAACACGGTGATTTTTGTCCATTTTAAAGCCTAAGGAAGAATTTAGCTCATTCTCAACATCAAGGGTAAAATCGGTGCTGTTTTTCACAGAAAAGTTTTCATATGTAATACCATCCTGCAAAAACTGTTTTTCTATGACAGGATAGTTTTTTCCCGATTGTGTTGTAGGCTCTGTTGTTTTGTTGTCCTGCTTTTCTGTTGCCTTAGTTACAGAGGTTGGAAGTGTAGAGGATATATTCTCCGTTGTGGCAGAGGTATTAGTAACAGTGGTCTGTGCCATAACACTATGGGAGGTTTTTCCTGAATACCCTCCAACTCGGTTAATTATTGAAAAAACTCCTATCACCATAGCAACACTTGCCAAGAACACACTAAAGCTCCTTAATGCCTTTTTACTGCCCAATGTACCACCCCTTTTGAAAGTATTACCTCTTTTCATACTATGCAGGGTTTGTACATTTTATACTTTTTCTATACTGTAATTTCCTAACACCGCTGTCAATACATCAGCGACATAAGGTCGCCGATAGACAGATTTGGATGAAGTGCGTAGTTTATTGAAAGGGCAATCAGCTCCGACGCACGGTTAACCAAAAGGTCAATTTCCTTAGGAGTAACCACCATTTGTCGTCCGCTGGGATTAACCATACTTCTTAATTTGTGTGAAAGCTTTGCATCATTTGTATCAAAGAGGTCAAGGGCAAGGGTTGATGCATCCACCACAGTGGGCACACCTATTCCTATTACGGGAATACCCAAGGTTTCTTTTGTAAGCCTTGTTCTGTTGTTCCCTACACCTGCACCGGGGGAAATTCCTGTGTTGCTGATTTGCAAGGTGCATCCAAGTCGTGACAAACGGCGGGACGCAAGGGCGTCAACTGCAATAATTGCGTTAGGCTTAATCTTCTTTATTATGCTGAGTAGGTATTCCCCTGTTTCAATTCCTGTTTTGCCTGTTACTCCTGTTGCAACCACAGCCACTGGCCGAAGGCTGTCAAGTCCTGTTGAACGGGCAAGTTCACCCTTGATATGTCGGGTGGCAAGTATTTTTGAGGCAGTTTTAGGACCTAAGGCATCAGGTGTAATTTCTGTATTTCCCAGTCCTGCAATGAGCACCAAACCGTTGACAGGTAACAGATGGCGAATTTCCTGTGCCACAGCCTCCAGCCTTTCATCAGGGTCACGGAAAGAGTCCGTAAGGGGAGGCAGTTCCAGCGTTACATATGTTCCCTTTTCCTTATTAAGCTTTCGGCAGGCGCTGTCGCTTTTGATTTTTAGCCTGGTGATGTGTATGTCACTGCTGTCCTCTTCTTCAACGGTAACACCCTTTATATCCTCTCCAAAAAGCTCCCTTGCCTCAAGTGCAAGGTCTGTTCTTCTCTCCATATTCACTCACAATCCTTTACCCTTATTATTGATTTTTTACAAACCAATATTCTTTACATAAACAAAAAACTTTGATATAATTACTGTGTATATAAAAGTAATCCTTTAAAGGGGAATTAATATGAAAAGAATTTTTAGGAATGTTATACTTTCGGCTGTAATCATTACAACAGTTTTTGGCACATATTCCGCAACTGCGGCAAATATCCACCCTCATTACACCGGTGCTGATGTTGGACTTTCAAGCACGGCTCTGCCATTTGAAAATCCTGTTACCACACTTGATGTTGACGAAGACACACTGCCACAGTCATACAGCTCCAGAGATTTAAACTACCTCACCCCTGTGAGAAACCAGCAAAACACGGAAAGCTGTTGGGCTTTCGGCGGTCTTGCAACCCTTGAAGCTCTGCTGATTAAAAACGGAAAACTCACCCCCGAGGAATCCCAATGGCTTTCTGTTGCCCATATGGACGCATGGGGTACACCAAGAAGTGACACAACAGGCTGGCAGAGGACATACAAGGTAAGCCCGGGATACCCCTACATAGCCCTTGGGTACCTTACAAGCTGGTCAGGAGCTGTTAAGGATAGCTTGTATCCCTTTACCGCACCTTTTGAAGATGTAAAAATTGATGACCCGGAAAATGTAAAATACGGTGTTTCGGGAGTTATGTACATAGACGGCAACGACCCTGAAACAATTAAGAAGTGCATTATGGACTACGGCGCTGTTTCAGCAAACTACAACAGCACTTCAAAATTCCTTTCAAACGACCAGACAAGTCACTACTGTCCAACAAAGCAAACCTCTGTTTCAGGTCACAGCATAAGCGTTGTTGGGTGGGATGATAGTTACAGCAAGGATAATTTCCTCACCCAGTCATTGTTGACCCAGCCAACCGAGGAGGACAAGGCAAACGGCATTACAGAGCCTTATTACAAGGAATATTCACCACAGAATGACGGCGCTTGGCTTTGCAAAAACAGTTGGGGAAGTAACAATTCACTTGGCGGTTATTTTTGGATTTCATACGAAGATTACTATGTATTCTCGGATGCCTTTGGTCCGTCCTACTGCATAACAGATTTTGTATCAAGGGCTGAATATAACAATATTTATCAGGTTGAAAAGTTCGGTGCAACATACGAATTTACTTACCTCAGTGACCCTGCATTCAAAATTAACTCACAGAACAATGTTTTTATAAATGTTCTTGACTTTAGCAGGGATGAGGAGTGCATCGACAAGGTTGTGTTTGAAACCACAAGCATTGGCGCAAAATATGACCTCTACTATATACCATATGACGAAACTGCCCAGTCCCCTACTGAGGATACATCTCTCTGGACAGAAATCGGTAGTGGAACTGTACCGTACAGTGGTTATATCTGTGACGATATTGAGAACTTTGACATTAATAAAGGCAAAGCCTGTATTGGCGTAAGAATAGATGCAACAGGCACAGAGGAATTAAGCGGTGTAGGAATAAGCGAATGGCTTAATGTTGCCGGTGATAAACGAATTTTCACCACAGATGCAAAGTCAGGCGTCAGCTACATATATTACAAGGGTATTATGGATGATGTTATGGATTTCTACTCCGATATGCTAAATGATACAGAGGGCGGAAACCTTGTAATTAAGGCTATCACAACAAAGCAGAGCAACCTAATGGGAGATGCAAATCTTGACAGGGAAGTGAATGTTGCTGATGTAACATTCATTCAAAAATTCATCAATAAAGAATTTGATTTAGAAGAAAATGCACTTATCAATGCCGACTTTAACAAGGACGGAAAGGTGAATATCAAGGACTGCACAGCGATTCAAAAATTCCTTGCCCAAATATAGAATTAAGGAAACACTGAATATTTTACCGAAAAAAGGATGTCACAAAATGTGACATCCTCTTGTAATAGCTGATTTACTTGTTATGTAAAATTATAAAATAATTTCTCCGTAAATTTCACCTGATGCCATAGCGGCGTTGCTTTCGTCTGTGTCAATGTGCATTGCAGGTGCGTAGCTTTCGGAAACACGAACTACTACATCATCAAATGTAAGGGAACGACCGTCGCTTTCAATCTTAACAGAAACGATTTGCTTGTCCTCAACACCACATTCCTTTGCGTTTTCGGGAGTAAAGTGGATATGCCTTTTGGCAACGATTACGCCCTGTGAAATTTCACATTCACCGCAGGGACCAACAAGCTTACAGCCCGGTGTTCCCTCAACGCATCCGGATTCCTTTACAGGGGCAGAGATACCCAGCTTTCTGGCGTCTGTGAGGGAGATTTCAACCTGATCCTTTGACCTTGTAGGTCCCAAGATTGACATCTTCATTTCTCCACGAGGTCCAACAACAGTTACCTTTTCAACACAGGCAAACTGACCGGGTTGTGACAAATCCTTTTTATTTGTCAGGGTTGCACCCTTTCCAAAAAGGGCTTCCAAAGTTTCATCAGTCACATGAACATGGTGGGCTGATGTTTCAACTAATACTTTCATTTCAATACCGCCAATCATAAAAATTTAAAATATGGGAATCAATTTCCGTATTACATATTACACCCATTCAGCGGTTTTTTCAATATAAAAGAGTAATTTTAGGAGAGAAAAATGTTTGATAACTGGAACGAATTAGAACGAGAATGTCTGAACTGCAAAAAATGTGAGCTTTGCCAAACGAGAAACAATGTTGTATTTGGTGTTGGCAACAAGAATGCCGAGGTGCTGTTCATAGGAGAAGGTCCGGGAGAAAACGAGGACCTTCAAGGCGAGCCTTTTGTGGGCAGAGGCGGAAAACTGCTGGACAAAATGCTTTACTCTGTGGATTTATCAAGGGAAGAAAACATTTACATAGCAAACATTGTAAAATGCCGACCGCCCAAAAACCGTGACCCAAAGCCGGAGGAGCAAACAGCCTGTACACCATGGCTGCGCAATCAATTCAAGCTGATGAAACCGAAAATTATTGTTTGCCTTGGCAGAATTGCATCTGCAAAAATTATCAAGCCGGATATTAAAATCACCAAGGAACACGGAATGTTCTTTGAAAAGGGCGGAGTTCTTATGATGCCAATGCTCCACCCTGCCGCCATTCTCCGTGACCCACGAAAAAGGCCGGAGGCATTTAGGGATTTTCAAATCCTGCGGGATAAAATCAAAGAAATCTGCGTAAACACATACAAATAATACTGTAAAAAACACAAGGACCGAGTCGTTTGACCCGGTCCTTTTTATTATGAAATATTACTTTTTAAGTTTTGCCTTTTTGTCCTTCAGTACCTTAATAATCAGAAGGATAAGCAAAAGGAGAATTACGGCTGACAGGATGATAATAATTGTAATACTCATATCCTGAGATAGTGTATCTCCGCTGTTTTCTTCATTAGTGTGTGTGAATATTGTTGCCTCCTGTGGTTCTGATGGGATTTTCTTATATTCAACAGGGTCAAAGTGATTGTTCACCCAGTTTGCCACAAGACACTTCTTTTGGGCGTCAATAGGGTTATCCCTTGTATTTTCACCACATTCAACGGTGTCACCTATACATTCAGAGGTAAAGTAAAGGTCGTAGGTCTGATCCCCTAAGTTATCACTAAAAATAACAGCGTACTTTACACCGCTTTCAATACCGCCCTTGATGCGACGGCTCTCATCAAGGACATCTAAATCGTACTTCCACAAATCGCCCTTTACCCTTGTACATTTTTCCTTGGTGGTTTGCCAAGAGAAAAATTCTTCTCCGCCGTCCTCCCAAATATGGCAGTAAACAACATCGTAATTTCCCCAGGCATAATTACCGGTTACAGGAACATTAAAGTATATTACATTTTCTTCATTTTTGTTTTCTTCTCCATAAGCTGTGGGAACAGAAAATAACAATAGAAATACTGTAACCAACACAAGGAAAATTTTTGATTTACAAATTCTCATTACAACACCAACCGGAATCTTAAAACTAATAGAAGACTCTTTTTATCATTATACTACACACACCTACCATTTAGCAAGATGTATATGTGTACAAATTGTAAATAAAAAGACCCTGTCATAAGACAGGGTCATAATTACGAGTTTTAATTAATTAAGCTTTTCTCTTGCGTGTTACAAAGTATACACCGGCTGCTGCAAGCATTAAGCCAAGACCAACATATACATATGTTGTTGACTCACCTGTTGAAACAGAACCCTCTACCTCAACAACATCACTTGCGTCAACTACATTACCGTCTTCGTCAACGAACTCACCTTTATCATTCTTAACAACTTTCTTTCCGTCAGGTGTCTTGTAGGAAGAGGGAGCCTTTGAAGAATCACTTGAATCGTCCTCTGAAGAGTCGCCGGAAGGACCGTTAGAAGAACCAGGGTTTGATGATGCACTCTTAGTGTAAACACCACCACCGATTAAGAGAACCTTGCCCTCAGCAATCATCTTGTCAAATTCTGCCTTGATTTCAGCAAGTCTTGTCTTGTGATCTCTTGCAGAAGACTGTGGGCTGTAAGATTCCTTACTTGGGTATGATGGGAAGCCCTTGTCCCAAGCCTTGATAATCTCGTCAGGTGTTCTGTCAGGAGAAACGAATTCACCCTGAATTGTACCTACAGATGTAATCTGAAGTGGAATACCGTACTTCTTACCATTGTCTTTCCAAGCGATTGGATAAGAGTGCTTTCTTGAGTCCTCTGTGTTTTCAAAAGTCTTTTCGTTTGCTGTGAGGTAAGCTGTGTCTCCTACGCAGTTTGTGTTGAACATAAGTCCGCAGGTTTCGTTACCAAGTTCATCATAGAACATAATAGAATAGTCAACGCCTGACTTAAATCCTCCGGAAATCTGAGCCGAAGGGTCACTCAAAATGCTAAGGTCATAGGAAAGCTTACCGCCTTCTTCTTTAAGTCTTTCTTTCTTAGTACTAAAGCCAAAGAATGATTCACCAGTTTCAACTACCCAAATATGTGTGCTAAAAGTTGTACCTGCCCATGCGCTTGGCTTTTCAAAATAAATCTTACCTGCCTCGCCTGATGCCTCTGTGTCTGTACCTGCACCAACTGAAACAGCATCGTCAGCTGCAACCTCAGCTACTTCCTCAGTAGCACCTGCTGCAACCAATTCATTTTCGTCTGCTGATACTGTCATTGCGATAGTTGCAAAACTCATAACAACTGCAATCACAAGTAAAAAGCTTAAAAACTTCTTCATTGTTATTTCCTCCTGAATAAATAAACATAGTTTTTGGGAGTCCATCCCATTGGCATAATTATACACCTTTAAATATAAATAAGCAACAATTTTGTAATTAATTTCTTTCTATAAATTGCACAAACATTAATAAGTCAAAATGGTTATATTGCACAACAGGTAAATGTATTTTCTTTTTTAGAATTATTTTTTAGAGGTTTTATCCTTCTTTTTGTTAACCATAACTAAAACAACGATACAAACCACAATAGCCACAGCCAAAGCCACAATTCCAATGTTTCTCCACATATCGTTTGAATCAGACCATGTTGACTGTTCACCGTCAGGAGTTGTTACAGCAACACCTGAAGAATTTGTCTTTACAACTGTTGTAGCTGTTGTTGCAACCTGTCCCTGATTGTTTGTTACAGCATTTTCTCCTGCAACATTGTTTACCTGACCGGCATTTTCACCGCCGTTATTTACATCGTTACCGTTATTTACCGCACCGTTGTTCACAGCGTTTCCGTTGTCACCACCGTTATTTGCGTTATTTTGATTTCCGTAAGCAGCTCCAACAGGACTGTCACCGCCGTTTTTGGAGCCTTTTCCGTTTGCATGGTTAACAAAGTTTCCACCCTGTCCGTTTTCTTCCACTATTGGGGCAATATCCTTTTTTACAGCCTTGTCATTTACAATGTAGTCACAGGTGATAACATACTCGTCAACTGTCTGGGAGTTTTCAAGGTAGTCCATACACTGAATATAATATGTAAGGTCTGTTGCGCCTGCTTTTTCAACTGTAAAGGTAACGCTGAAAAGCATTGTCTTTTTGCTGAAATCCCAGCCCTGTACACCGTTTGCACTGTTAAACAGGATTTTGTCGGCAATCTTTGTATTGTAAACAGAGCTGCCGCCCTCAAGGTACTTTACAGAATCATCAATGGGCTTGAGATACTGTGAATCGTAGTATATTTCCATCTGCAAATCTTCAACTTCCTTTGAAACAGAAGATATATTCAGGGAATATGTAACCTTGTCACCCACAGAGGCAGAAACATTTTCATTAATGGTCAATTTATCTGCGGCAGAAAAACCAGCAACAGTGGTTGCTATCATCATCAATACCATAACGGCAGAGATAATTAAACTTACACTTTTTTTCATAATAACATCCTTCTTTCTTAAAATTCTTTATTCCTCGTAACCCTTTGGATTTTTCTTTTGCCAGTTCCAAGAGTCACGGCACATATCCTCAAGGTTCTTTTCAGCCTTCCAGCCCAAAACCTTTAAAGCCTTGGTTGGGTCTGCATAGCACTCTGCAATATCCCCGGCTCTCCTTGGTTTGATAGCATAAGGAATGTCAACACCGTTAACCTTAATGAAGGCTTTAACTATATCCAAAACAGAGTATCCTACACCTGTGCCCAGGTTTACAATTTCTGTACCCTTGTGACAGGAGGCATAGTCGATTGCCTTTACATGGCCCTTTGCCAAATCCACAACATGGATGTAGTCACGAACACCTGTTCCGTCGTGGGTTGGATAGTCGTCACCAAAGACACCAAGCTGTTTTAACTTGCCCACAGCCACCTGTGTAATATACGGCATAAGGTTGTTTGGAACACCGTTTGGATTTTCTCCAATCCTACCGCTTTCGTGAGCTCCGATAGGATTAAAATATCTGAGCAGAACAACTGAAAGCTCAGGGTCTGCCTTTGTTGCGTCATTAAGTATCTGTTCAATCATAAGCTTTGTCCAACCGTAGGGATTTGTGCAGGAGGTTGGCATAGTTTCTACCAACGGAACGGTTTTAGGAATTCCGTAAACAGTAGCAGATGAAGAAAAAACAAAGTTATGACAACCGTACTTTTTCATCACCTCCAAAAGCGTTAATGTGCTGTCAATGTTGTTGCGATAGTACCTGAGGGGTATTTCACAGCTTTCGCCCACAGCCTTAAGACCTGCAAAGTGAATTACAGATTCAATCCTGTTTTCCTCAAAAACAGTTGAGAGTTTGTCATAGTCACAAACATCAATCTCGTAAAATGGGATTTTTGCACCTGTGATTTCTTCCACTCTGCTCACAGCTTTCTTACTGCTGTTGCACAGGTTGTCGGCAATTACAACAGTATGTCCGGCACTGATTAATTCTATGCAGGTGTGGGAGCCAATATAACCGGCTCCGCCTGTAAGTAAAATATTCATATCTTTTATTTCTCCTGTTTAGCTGTTGATTATATCGTAAAGCTCATTTGCAAATTTGTAGTAATCCTTTCTTTCCTCTTTCACATAAGAAATCGCAGGACGAGGGTGGGTGTTGTACTGACCTGTGAGCATATACGGAATATCATATCCCCACTTAATTCCCTCTGCCTTTAGATTTTCTGTGTGATTTCCAATAATTTTAAGGATAGGGTCAACCTTGTATTTTGGATTTTTAAGGAAGCCTAAGAGAAGCTCAAGAGCACAGTTTCCTGCACCTCTGCCCATTCCGTCCACAGTTGCGTCAAGGTAGCTGACACCCTGAGTCATAGCCTCAATGGTATTTGCAAAGGCAAGCTGTTGATTGTTGTGAGCGTGAATACCAACCTTTTTCTTGTACTTGTCGGCATATTCACAGTAAAGCTCGGCAAGTCGTCTTGCCTGTTCTGGGTAAATAGCACCGTAGCTGTCAACAATGTAAAATGCATTTACACTGCTGTTTCCCAAAATATCAAGGGCTGTTTTGATGTCGTCTGTGTTAGCCTTGGAAACCGCCATAATATTAATTGTTGTTTCATAGCCCTTTTTGGCACAGTCCTCAATCATCTCCACAGCGGCAGGTATTGTATTGATATATGTTGCAATTCTTACAAGGTCAATAGGGCTGTCCTTTTTGGGGATGATGTCCTTTTCAAAATCTGTTCTTCCCACATCAGCCATTACTGCAACCTTAAGATTTGTTTTGTTGTCGCCAACAATTTTTCTGATATCCTCATCCTTGCAGAACTTCCATTTGCCAAAGTCTTTTTCGTCAAATATTTCCCTTGATGCTTTGTAGCCAAATTCCATATAGTCAACGCCTGCTTTTACATTTGCGTTGTACAAATCCTTAACAAAGCTGTCGTCAAACCTGAAATCGTTGCAAAGTCCTCCGTCACGGATTGTAGCGTCTACAACCCTAATATCCTTTCTTACCGAAAGTAAATCTCCCTTTTGAGCCATCTCAATTCCTCCATATCATTGATTTTGCGACAAATGCAGTCACAAAGTTTCTAAATGTTATAATAAACTTATTCTATAATACAATATAAAGGAATTAAAAACAAGTGGTATATTCAACATATTTGCAAATAACTTTTATATAAATTGGATAAAACCCTTGACAATCATTTGTAATGTAAATATAATGGTAATGACAAAAAGATAGCCCTTAAAAACTGTGAAGGGAACAAGATATAAGCCCCTGTGCCAAGAGAGCTGTTGTTTGGTGTAAAACAGACGCAGAACTTATATGTATAGCTCATCCCGGAGTTTTGCGGCTTATAAGGCCGTGACGGTTGACACCGTTATTTGTCAGGACTTTGCTGGAAGTCTGTAAGGAGTATATGGTGACATATGCTTGAATTTGGGTGGTACCACGGATATTTATTCGTCCCTACATTTAGGGGCGATTTTTTTGCGTAAGTACAGGATAAAACAAGGAGGTTTTATTATGAAGCCGGGCTACAAAAAGTATATTCCCTTTAAGCAGATAGATTTGCCCGACAGGGAATGGCCAAAAAATGTTATTGAAAAAGCACCGATTTGGTGCAGTGTTGATTTAAGGGATGGAAATCAGGCTCTTATTGACCCTATGAATCTTGAAGAAAAGTTGGAATTTTTCCACGCCCTTTGCGATATGGGCTTTAAGGAAATCGAAATTGGTTTCCCCTCGGCATCGGAAACAGAATACGAAATCTGCCGTGAGCTTATTGAGGGTAACCACATTCCCGACGATGTAACAATTCAGGTTTTGGTACAGGCAAGGGAACACCTTATTAAAAAGACCTTTGAGGCTATTAAGGGTGCAAAAAATGTTATAGTTCACTTCTACAATTCCACATCAACCTTGCAGAGAAAGGTTGTATTTAAAAAGGATATGGAGGGCATTATTGACATTGCTGTTGAGGGCGCAAAGCTGATTCGCAGCCTTACCGAAAACTATGACGGCGACACCAACATCAGGTATGAATACAGTCCCGAAAGCTTTAGCGGTACAGAGATGGACAACGCAGTGGAAATTTGCGAAAAGGTTATGGAGGCACTTGGTTCAACACCTGAAAATCCTGTTATCCTTAACCTGCCAAACACTGTTGAGATGTGCACAGCAAACACATATGCCGACCAGATTGAATACTTTATTAAGCATCTGAAAAACAGAGAAAGTGCAATTATCAGTATTCACCCTCACAACGACAGAGGTACAGGCGTTGCCGCCACAGAGCTTGCTTTACTTGCAGGGGCAGACAGAGTTGAGGGTACACTCTTCGGCAACGGCGAAAGAACAGGTAACCTTGACATTGTAACTGTGGGACTTAATATGTTTACGCAGGGCATTGACCCTTGTCTTGATTTCAGCAATCTCCCAAAGTACAAGGAAATTTACGAGAGATGCACCAATATGAAGATAAGCGAAAGACAGCCATATATCGGCGAGCTTGTTTTCACCGCATTTTCAGGCAGTCACCAGGACGCAATCAACAAGGGTATGAAATATATCAAGGAAACTGATGATGAATACTGGGAGGTTCCGTACATTCCTATTGACCCTGCCGATGTGGGCAGACAGTATGAGCCTATTATCCGCATTAATTCCCAAAGCGGAAAGGGCGGTGCCGCATATGTTATGGAGCATAACTTCGGATATGAAATGCCTAAAAAAATGCACCCTGAATTTGGTGCATTGGTACAGAAAAAGTGTGACGAACTGGGCAGAGAGCTTATTCCAAAGGAACTGTTTGATGTATTTACACAAAACTACATTGAGCATCCTAAGAAGTACGAAATTACAAACAGCAGAATTTTTGAAGAAAGCGAAAACGGCAAGAATTATGTTCACTTCAAGGGCAAAATAACCATTGACGGAAATGACGTGAGAAGTACAACAGGTGTGGGCAACGGCCCTATTGACGCATTCTTTAACGCAATGAAAAAGATTGGCATTGGCAACTATGAATTTCGCTCATACAGTCAACACGCTATCAGCGAAGGCAGTGACTCTCAGGCGGTTTCCTACATTGAGCTAAAGACTCCGGAGGGCAAGAGTATCTTTGGAATCGGCATTGACCACAATGTTAACTACAGCTCTATTTTGGGAGTTATAAACGCAATCAACAGAAACGAGGCATAATAATTTTGTCTTTAGCTAAATATGTTTAAGGGATGTTCTTGTGAGCATCCCTTTTTTTATGAAATTTTTTCAGAGAAATAAAAAAACCGACAAAAAACGCACTTCATTTTGAAGTGCGTTAAGTTATTTATACGATAAATTTTTGAGAACAGATTAACCCCTCTTGGATGCCTTTAAATCCTGACGAGTCTTGCGGATTTCGCCTGTAAGCTCTGTAAGGGTTTCGTCAGCCTTCTTCATAAGGTCAGAAACATAGTCGCTTGCAACCTGTTTCATATCCTCAGCCTTTTTCTTTGCGTCGCTTAGGATTTTTTCTGCCTGTGCCTCTGCCTGTTTCACAATTTCGCTTTGGTCAACAAGTCTTTTCTTCTTGTCTTCTCCGGCACGAACAATCTCCTCTGCCTTTTTCTTAGCCTCGGCAATGATTTGATTTCTCTCAGCAACAATGCCATTTGCCTGACTAATGTCTGATGGCAGACAATCCTGAATTTCGTCAAGGATGTCAAGAGCAGTTTCAATATCTACAACAGCCTTACCGCCTGTAAGTGGCAAAACCTTTGCTGAATCCATCATATCTTCCAATTCGTTGATTAAATCTTCCACTCTCATTTTAATTTTCTCCTTTTAATCTGTTATATATTTTTTCGTACAAGCAAGCAGGAACAAAATCGCTTATATCCCCTCCGAAAGACGCCACCTGTTTAACCATACTGGAACTTAAATACATATGCTGTGAGCTGGTTGTAAGAAAGATGGTTTCAAGTTCGGGATTGAGTTTTTTGTTTGTCAGCGCCATCTGAAATTCATATTCAAAGTCAGACACAGCTCTTAACCCCTTAACAACTGCAACGGCTGACTTTTCTTTAGCGTAACTTGCCAAAAGACCGTCAAAGGAAACAATCTCAAGGTTATCAATACCCTTTGTGGCTTCCTTTAAAAAGTCAATTCGCTCCTGAATGGAGAAGCTGGGTTGTTTGCTGGGGTTAACAAGCACCGCAACAATCACCTTATCAAACATTTTGGATGCCCTGCGGATAATGTCAATGTGCCCAAGCGTAACCGGGTCAAAGCTTCCGGGGCAAATCGCAATTTTCTCCATTTTGGTTCTCCTCGATTTATTACTCAATCTTTTCCTCGTAACAAAAACTGCTTACCTTTATTTTACCATAGCGATATTCTCTGTCAAGGCTAAAATTGCAACATTTTTCAACAATTTTTTCATCAACCGGATGTTCGCAAAGAATAATGCCTGTTTCTTTCATATTTTTGCATACCAAGGGGAGAATTTCATCAATAATTCCCTGTCCGTAAGGAGGGTCCAAAAAAGCAATGTCAAATTTTTCTTTGTTCATACTGAGGAAACCCTTTGCCGAGCCGTTAACAACCTTTGCTTTTTCTTCAAATCCGCAGTTTGATATATTTTCGCCGATTACCTTTAGTGCTTTTTTACTGCTGTCAACAAAAACAGCCTCCTTTGCACCACGGGAAATTGCCTCAATCCCCATCTGTCCGCTGCCTGCAAACAAATCAAGAAATCTTCTTCCCTCTAACCTAAACTGCAAAACAGAAAATATTGCCTCTTTTACTCTGTCGGTTGTAGGGCGAACATCGTTGCCCTCAAGGGTTATTAACCTTTTTCCCCTTGCAACACCTGTAATTACTCTCATTTTTTATCACCTTACTAATTCTATCATACCCCAAATAAAAACACAATTACTCATCTTCATTTTTATGAAAATATCTGTACACCTCGTCTGCAGAGGTTTTGTTCATCTTTGGGGCGTTTAAAAGCTCGTCGTAATCAGCCTGACTGATATTCTTTATTGTTCTGAAATGCTTGAGAAGTGCCTTTGCCCTTTCCGTCCCCACAGTTGGAATATCGGTTAAGGAGCTTTTAAATGTGTTCATATTTCGCCTTTGCCTTTGGTAGCCGATAGCAAAGCGGTGAACCTCGTCTTGTAGCTTGCTTATAAAGGTAAACAGCTTTCTTTTTCGGCTTATGGCAATTTCACCGTCACCGGACACTATTGCCCTTGTGCGGTGACGGTCATCCTTTACCATACCAAAGACAGGAATGTCAGAGTTGTGCTTTTCCATAACAGGGAGTACTGCATTCACCTGACCTTTGCCACCGTCAAGGAGGATTAAATCCGGCTTTCTGCCAAAGCCAACACCTTCCTCTGCATTTTCATATTCGGTAAGCCTTCTGTCAATTACCTCCGCCATAGATGCGTAGTCGTCCTGACCGTCAAAGCCCTTTATCTTAAACTTTTTGTATGCACTTTTGTTCATCTTGCCGTTTTCGCACACTACCATACCGCAAACATTTTCCGTTCCGCTAAGGTTACTGTTGTCGTATGCCTCAATGTATTCGGGGATTTTTTCAAGACCCAAAGCGTCACGCAGTTCCTCAAGAACAGAATATTCCCCTGTGGTGCTGCCCTTTGTTTGTGCAAGTCTTTCTGTGGCATTTTTTCGGCACATATCCACAAGCTGTTTTTGGTCGCCCCTTTGGGGAACTACGATATACACCCTTGCACCACGCTTTTCGCTGAGCCACCTTTCAAGAAGTTCAAAGTCCAAAACCTCTCTGTCAAGGGTAATCTGCTTTGGCACATCGTCACGAATGGTGTAATACCTTGTGATAAACTCCGCCATCATTTCTGTACTGTCGTTGTCATTGTCCACCATAAAATGCTCTCTGTCAAACAGTTTGCCGTCCTTAAAGCGGAACACCTCAAATGTACCCTTGTCGCCGTCTGTGATGTATGCAATTACATCCTGTTCATCCACCTTGATGTCAACAACCTTTTGCTTGTCGTTCATCTTCTTAACTGCGGAAATCCTGTCACGGATTTTTGCCGCCTTTTCAAAGTCCAGCCTTTCTGCCGCCTCGTTCATCTCTTGTGTCATTTCGGCAACTGCTGTGGTTGAGCCACCTTTTAGAAATTTTAGCGCAGACTCCACACGCTCGTTATAGTCACCAAGACTCACCCTGCCTGTACAGGGAGCACAGCACTGCTTGATGTGGTAGTTCAGGCAAGGTCTTGCCTTGCGAATATCACGAGGAAATTGTCTGTTGCAGGTTGGAAGCATAAAAATCCTGTTTGCTTCCTCAACAGCACTTTTTACATAGTAGGAGCTTTTGTAGGGACCGATATATGTGGCATTTGAGTCGTCCTGCTGTAATGAATAGGAAATTTTCTTCCATTTATCCCCTGTCACCTTGATATAACTGTAACCCTTGTCGTCCTTTAGGAGAATGTTGTACTTTGGGGTGTTTTGCTTTATAAGGGAACACTCCAAAATTAGTGCCTCAAATTCGCTGTCTGTAATTATATAGTCAAAGTCGTCAACACTCTTCACCATACGGCGTACCTTTTCCATATGGTTATTCTGTGAGCCAAAGTACTGACTCACCCTGTTTTTCAGTGCCTTTGCCTTTCCGATATAGATAATATTGCGATCCTTGTCCCTCATAATATACACTCCGGGAAGCTTTGGAAGTGCCATTGACTTTTTTCTCAGCTCTTTAATTTTGTCCACAATATCACCCTTTCTGCAAAAAAATAAGGGTGGTTAAAAACCACCCGAAAAAAATGTACAAATTAAAGTCCTGTAAAGCCTGACTCTACAAGTGCAACAATACCCTCTGCTGCATCCTTTTCGTCTGCACCGTCAGCAATAACCTTGATTGTTGTGCCGCCTACAACACCGAGGGACAAAACACCAAGAAGACTCTTGCCACTTACTTTTCTTTCGTCCTTTTCAACCCAGATAGTTGATTTGTATTCGTTAGCCTTCTGAATAAAAAATGTTGCCGGTCTTCCTCTAAGTCCTGCCTTGTTTTGAACTAAAACTTCCTTAACATACATTTCTAAATCCCTCTCCTGTACAATCTAAAGACTTGACATATAATATCAATTTAGTAGTATTATAACCCCTTAAAAAAACTAAATCAACCTTATTTTTCAAATTCGTTTCACTACACATTCACAAAGAAATTTAAAATCTTTTTCTTGTGCAATACGACGAAAACTTACAATGATTTTTGTACTTTCGGCACAAGTATTTGCGGTTTCCTATTTAAGGAAACACTGAATAAATCACTTTACACATCTTGTACGCATATTTTCTGCCGGTATGCCCAAAAAATCCTCACAATACGTCAGTATTCCTGCGGTTTTTTGAACATACCGACAAAAAATCTGACAGCACAATCTGTGCAAATGATTTAATCAGTGTTTCCCTAAACTTCTTACTTTTCCTTACTGATTAGGAAATTATGCACAAGAATTTCATCTTCAGGTGAAAGTTTTTTATTTTTCAGCATATCAGGTCGTTTCTTTGCGGTGTTAATCAGGGATTGCTCATATCTCCACCTGTCAACATTTGCGTGGTGACCGCTTGTAAGTACCGGTGGCACCTCCATACCACGCCACTCCTGTGGCTTGGTGTACTGTGGATACTCCAAAAGTCCGTTGTAGTGACTTTCCTCGGTAAAGCACAAGTCGTCGGAAAGCACACCCTTTGACATTCTTGAAAGTGCGTCAACAAACACAAGTGCCGGTAACTCTCCCCCTGTCAGCACATAGTCACCTATTGAAATTTCTTCATCAATAAGGCTGTCCAGAACACGCTGGTCAACACCCTCGTAGTGACCGCACAAAACGCAGATATTTTCCTTTTGTGCCAGTTCCTTAAGGTGACTTTGTGTCAGCGTTTTACCCTGTGGGGACATATACACAAAATGCGGTCTTGTACCTATCTGTTTACAAATATCCTCAAAGCAAAGTGCAATAGGCTCTGCCTTCATCAGCATACCCATTCCACCGCCGTAGGGGGTGTCGTCCACCCTTTTGTGCTTGTCAAAGGCAAAGTCCCTTAGCTGATGTGTAACAATTTCAAGCACACCCTTTTTCTGTGCTCTGCCGATTATACTCTCGTTAAGCACCGCATCACACATTTCGGGAAACAGCGTTATTATATCAATCCTCATCAAAAAGCCCTTTCATTGGTTCAATGAGTATATACTCATCACTTACATTAACTTCCTTAACAATTTCGTCGATTTTAGGCATATAAAAGGGTTTATTACTTTCACCCTTTACCTCGTACACATCATTTGCGCCTGTGTTCAGGACATCACTAACCCTGCCGTATACTGTTCCATCGTTGATGTTGCGCACCTCACAGCCGATAATATCCTGTACAAAGTACACATCATCAGGCAAAGGACAGTCATTTCTGTCCATATACAGCACAGTACCCACAAGTGGTATTGCGTCGTCAATATTTTCTATACCCTTAATCTTCATAAGGGCAATGTTTTTGTGCGGTCGGCTTTTTACGGAAATTTTCTTCTCACCCTTATCATCAAGGTACAAAGCTTTAAAGTAAGAGAAAAACTCTCCGCTGTCGCACCAAAGCTCAACACGACATTCACCTCTGATGCCGTGAGTTCCTACAATTTTTCCTATTTCAAGATATTTTTTTATCATAACAATTCTCCAAAAAAGTCATTTACGGTGTATTTTATCATAAAAATCTAATATGTTCAATATCCACTTGAATTTATTGTCTATTTTAGATATAATTAAAAGTAACCTGTGCCGGACACCTATAAATAGGATATACGGCTGTTTGGCACACAAATAAAAGAAAAGGATTTAAAAAATTATGGGTAATACAAGCAATGCAAAATCTGCAAAAGAAAAAATTGTTGCTCCTAACCTGAAAAAGAGAAATTTGGTGGAACTGATATGCTCCTACGGCGTAACTATTCTGTCCTTTATCTTCTTTGGTTATGTGGCGATTATGTCGGTGTTTCAAACCTCTGTCATCGACCCTGCAAACTTTGGAGGAGAACACATCCTTTACGAAAAGGATGACCTTGCAATGAACTTCTTTTTGCTGGGCGCTTTCTTCCTTGTGGTGTTTGCGCTGAGGCGGTATGCAAACGCATTCCTAAAAATCAGCGATACCATTTTAATGGCGGGACTGGCTGTTTACACCGTAACACTGGGTTTCATTTGGATATTTATGGTAGAGAGTATACCTGCCGCCGACTCGGGAACAGTTACCCAAACCGCTATGGAGGTTGCAAAGGGCAACTATAATTCATTCATTACAAGCAACAACGATTTTTACAACAATGTAAGCTACTATCAACTATATCCTTTCCAGCTTGGATATGTATTTATCTGTGAGATTTTTTACAGAATTTTCGGTACAGACTCCTCAATGATAATGCAGGTAGTGAATGTACTGGCTCTTACAGCCCTTTATATGGCTATCATCAAGATGGGCAAGATGATTTTTAACAGCAAGGCTGTTACATTTATTACAACCTTTATGCTTGCAGGATGCGTACAGGCAATCTTCTTTACCACATTTGTTTACGGCAACCTAATCGGTATTGCAAGTGCAATGTGGGGATGTTGCTTCGTTATTAAGTTTATGCAAAGTGAAAAGAAAAACAGATACTTACTGTTTATCCCTGCCTCATTGCTTCTTGCTTTGTCCATTATTGCAAAGTACAACAATATGATTTGGCTTGCCGCCGTTAGCATAGGCTTGATTATTTATGTAATAAGGTCTAAAAAGTGGCTTTACCTTGTTTCCGTTGCATTTGTCTGCCTGATTGCCGTAGGTTCATTTAACCTGATTATTTATAGTTACGAATCAAGAAGCGGTGTTAAGCTTGGTGACGGTGTAAGCCAGACACTTTACCTTGACGCCGGTCTTAACGAATCGGGTATGGCGCCGGGTTGGTACAACGATTTGAGCAAATCAAATTATCTAACAGCCAACTGCAACACAGAGGAGGCAAACAAAATTGCCAAAGAGGACATTGAACTGAGAAAGGCAAAATTCAAGTCCGACCCTGCATACACAAGGGATTTCTTTAGCAAAAAGGTGCTTTCACAGTGGAACGAGCCATCATACGAAAGCCTGTGGGTAAGTCAGGTTAAGGCACACACCTTTGGTGAGGTTGAGGACGGTTCATTACTCCAAAGCATATACACAGGCGGTTGGAGCAAATTCTTCTACGATTATTTTGACTTCTTCCAAATGATTTCATTCATCCTCTTTGCTGTGGGTATGGCAGCACTAATCAAAAAGAAAATCGGTGCAGAGGCAATAATGCTTATTTCCGGACTAATCGGCGGTTTCCTATATCATCTGCTGTTTGAAGCAAAAAGCCAGTATGTGCTTACATACTTCATCATTATGTTGCTGTTCGCCTCCTACGGACTTTACTTCATCATAAAGCCAAGGACATTCAGCGGTGACAAAAGCTCCGAAAAGAAAACTGTAGGCAAATACATCAAAAACATCATTATGAAGATTGAAAGCAAAACAAGATAAATCTTTATTAATATAATTTCAAGGTCGGGTAATCCAAAAGATTGCCCGACCTTTTTACACACCTATTCTCCTAAAAAATTAGTGGTAAAGACAGGGAAATCTGAAAGGAAAGCAGTAGCACCTAAATCTACGCTATCAGGTTATATGATATTACGAACTAAACAAAGCCTCCATCGGATGAGGGAGGTGGCACGGCTTTTGCCGTGACGGAGGGAGTGAAAAAGTAGTCAATATATCTTGGTATGTCTTTAGATGTCACAGTATGAATAAGAACACATAACCATACTATCCTCTAAAGACAAAACAAGCAAAAGAGAACACTTTTTTCCTCCTTCCACCGCAAGCGGTCCCCCTTTTTCTGGCGAAAACGGCAAACCCTTTGTCACTTCGTGACATTTCCCTTAGCAAGGGAATACTCGTCTGAGGGAGGCTGGATGTATTCCAAAAAACTCTACCCCTGTCATTCCGAGGAGGTGAAACGACCGAAGAATCTGAAAGGATAGCAGTAGTGCCTAAATCGACACTAATAGGTAATATGAAAGTATGGTTACTCTAACAAAATGGGTGGTACAGGTAGGGGATTCCTCGACAAGCTCGGGATGACATTTTGGTGGCTTGAGATGACAAAAGGAGTAAACACACTCGCATAACAAAAAGGGTTATCGCAACAAGGCGACAACCCAAAATAAACCATATTATATTTTATATAAAATACTTATCAGTCATCGTTTACAACAGACCTAAGCTTTTTGCTTGGGATGGAAAAGGCTACATTGTTTGCGTGGTCGCCCACTCTTTCAAGTGTTGTGAGCATTTCAAGGAATATTGTGCCGTTCTCTGCCGAGCAAAGACCGCTGTTCATTCTCCTGATATGATTTGCCTTGTAGGCGTCAACATAATCGTCCAGCTCATCCTCTGTGGCTACAACCTCTTCTGCAAGAACAGGGTCAGGGTTCTGGGTGTTGAACATTTTAAATCCAGTGTCAAGGAGAGAAATCACAAGGGAATCAAGATGCTTTAACTCTCTAAGCGCATCCTCGGAGAAGGTAATTTTGCCCTCCAGCATAGTTTTTACACATTCGGTAATATTCTCTGCATGGTCGCCTATACGCTCCAAATCCTGAATTGCAGAGTACATAACGCCCATAATCTTTCTGTCCTCGTCCGAAATATCCAAGCCGTTAATCTTAACAATGTAGTTTGTAATTTCGTGGGTTAGGAAGTCCACAACCTTTTCGTTCTTTTCAACCTTTTCAATTAGCTTTACATCTTGGTCAAAGAATGACTTTATAGCATAATCGTAGCTTTTTCTTGCCAAGGTGCTAAGTCTTTCGCACTCTTTTTCAACCTGTCTGACAGCCATAGGAGGTGTTGTAAGGATACGGTTGTCAAGGTAAACTGTGCCCATTTTCTCCTTATCCTCTTCAAGGTCAGGCAGAATAAGCCTTGTGATTTTGATAATCAAGTTGGAGCAAGGGAGAAGTATTACTGTGATTAAAATGTTGAAGATTATGTGGGCGGCGGAAATCTGAGCCGCTACGCCAACCTTGTCCGCAGGCAAGAAATAATTGATAATATCTGTGAATGGCAGGAATACTGCAACCACAGTCATAATAACAGCACCGAAACAGCTGATTAACAGGTTAGAAAGTGCAATCTGCTTTGCAGTTCTGTTAGCGCCTAAGGATGACAGAATAGCAGCCGAACAAGCACCAACATTAAAGCCGAACACAACATAAACAGCTTGGTCAAGACTTGTGATAACTCCGGCTGTGGCAAGCGCCATCAAAATACCCACAGATGCCGAGGAGCTTTGAATTATACCTGTAAATACTATACCAACCAAAAGTCCCAAAAGAGGGAAAGAAAGCTTGTCTGCAATGCTGAGGAAAGCCTGGCTTTCGCCCATAAAACGCAGATTTTCACTCATTAGTGAAAGTCCCAAAAACAGCATACCAAATCCTGCTGCAATTTGTCCGTAGTACTTGTAGTTGTTCTTCTTAACAAATGTGATGATAAGAGCACCAATGAAAATGAATATAGGCACAAATGCCTTGATGTCAATAGCCAAAAGCAGTGAAGTTACCGTTGTACCGATTTTTGCACCAAACAGAACACCGATTGCCTGTCCAAACTCCATAAGACCTGCATTTGCAAAGCCCACAACCATAGCGTCAGTTGCAGATGAGCTTTGGATAACACCTGTTACCAAAACACCCACAAGCATAGCAATAAACTTATTGCTTGTGATTTTTTCAAGCAGATTACGAAGCTTGCTTCCTGCCGCAAGTTCAAGACCTTCTCCCATATTTTTCATACCAATAAGGAAAAGTCCCAGTCCACCAAGTGCCATAATCACATTAAGCACCATACTGTAAGCATCCATATGTCTTACCTCCGGTTAAGAAGTCGATATGTATAGGATTATTTTTACAAATTACCCTAATGTAATTGTAATATATAACCTTGTCAATAAAATTCCTTTAAAGAATATTAAGAAAATATTAAAAATAGGTTAAATCTAATAGAGTTTTTCTGCCCCAAATTATATATTTTGACAAAAGAAATCCCAATACTCAATTGTATAAAATAACAATTTGAGCATTGGGGTTTAAATATTGTTACTGTCAAATAGTTTCCTTTGGATTTACATACACAGTTTTGTTTTTTACATAAATCACCATACCCGGCTTTGCTCCCCTGGGCTTGCTGACATTTTTCACTATGGTGTAGTCAACAGGAACATTGGTGCTTTCCTTTGCCTTACTGTTGTATGCCGCAAGGGATGCCGCCTCTTTTATTGCGATGTCGCTGATTTCTCTGTTGTCGTTTACAATGATAACGTGACTTCCGTGAATATCCTTTGTGTGTAGCCACATATCGTAATTCCTTGCAGTTTTAAGGGTTAATATATCGTTTTGCTTGTTGTTTCTGCCAACATATATTGTAAAGCCGTCGGAGGACTTGTACTCCTTTGGCGGCAGGGTTTTAACTTTTTTGTTGCCCTTTGAGCCTGTATTTTGGCGGACATATCCCTCCTCTGCAAGCTCAAGGCGTATCTCGGAAAGCTCCCTTTCGCTTTCACAACGAGATAGACTTTCCTGTACAGAGTCAATATATTCCAGCTCCTCCTGTGCCTTTTTAATCTGTACCGTCAGCATCTCTTCCCTTGTCTTTGCACGGCGGTAATCCTTGTAGTACTTTTGCACATTTTGGCTTGGATTCAAGGTAGGATTTAGCTTAATCTTAATCTTCTCGTTGTTGTTATAGTAGTCCTCCACCTCAATAAAGCTTTGTCCACGAACCATCTTGTACATATTTGCCTGGAGCAAATCGCCCTTTTTTCTAAGCTCTTCTCTGTTAAGGCTTTCGGAAAGCTCCCTTTGCTGAACCGCAATCTTTCTTGCAAGCTTATCCTTAATATTGGAGCAAAGTCGGAACAAATCCTGTCCCTTAACCTTAATTCGCTCCGCCTTATCCCTTTCGTAATAGAAGGAGTCAAGCATTTGAGAAAAGGACAAAAACCTCTTTTTACTTGCCATTTCCCCGTACTGCATTATGTCGGCAAAGGCAATGTCAAAGGGTTTGCCGTCAGGCTTTATCATCATTGTAGGACAGTTTTTGCCCTCTGCAATATATTCACGGAGCTTATCTATTTTTTCAATCAGCTTTACCTTGTCAACAACTGTGACTTCCCTGTTGCTTTCAACACCGATTTGGTATTCAAGATCCCTTGCGATAATGGGAGAAATACCCTGCATTGCAGAAAGAAGCGCCTTGGAAAGCTTCATCTCTCCCGGTGTGTCAAGGGACTTCTGTACAATTTCTCTGCTGTCACTTGTGAAAATACAAAGCTTATCCTGTTTTGGCGGTAGCTCGTACCTGATGTTTGGCAAAACAAGTCTTTGTGTACTCATTGTAAAGTCAACACGCTTTAGTGCGTCAACAATGTTGTCATTTTCGTCAACAAGTATTATGTTGCTGTACTTTCCCATTATTTCAACACACAGGGAAAGCTTTACCCTGTCCCCAAGCTCGTTGATGGCAATAAAATCAAGGAACAAAATCCTCTCCAACTCCGGCTGACGAATATCCACAAGCTTTGCTCCGCCAAGCCTTTTTCTAAGTAACATACAAAGCATTGGCGGTGTTGCAGGGTTTTCAGGAGAATGTTCTGTAAAGCACACCCTTGGAGAATTTGCACGGGTGGATATAAGGAGCTTTTTGTTTCCGTTTTTTGAACGGAGAGCAATAACAAGCTCATCCCTGTTTGGTTGATGAATTTGGCTCACCCTTGCATCTATTGCATTTCCCTTTATTTCTTCCTTAACATAGTGAAGCATAACTCCGTCAAAAGCCATAATTCCACCCCTTTCTGTAATTATGGAAACACTGAATAAATTACTTGTGATATTTTCCGTTACTGCTGATTTGGAAACTGCGGTAAATCTGCTCCGTAAGCATTACCCTTGCCATTTGGTGAGGGAAGGTCATTTTCCCCATAGACAGCTTAAAGTCTGCCCTTTGCTTAACCTCCTCGGAAAGTCCCCAACTTCCGCCGATTATAAAGTTCAGGGTGCTTTTTCCGTCAAGCTGAACATTGTCAACAAGGCTGGATAATTGGGGTGAGGATATAACCTTACCCTCAATGCACATAGCAACGGTGTAGTCAGTGGGCTTTATCTTTTGGAGGATTGCACTTCCCTCCTCCTGCAAAATGTGCTGAATCTGCTTTTCGTTTGGGTCGGAGTTCACCTTGCACTCTGAAAGCTCAATGACAGAAAATTTGCAGAATGAAGAAAGTCGCTTGCTGTACTCCTTAATTGCGTCTACCCAATATTTTTCTTTTAGTTTACCTATACAAATTATGTTTACCGTCAACATCAGAATAGTATTACCTTTCCGTTACTTTCCACAGGCGCTACATCAATGGTGTAGTCGTAGTCACGCTTAAAGCCCCTTTGAGTCAAAACTCCCAAGCTTTCTTTAAGAGCAATGTCAGGACGGTTGTTGTCTTGACTTAGGTGTCCAAGCATAATACGCATTGTTCCGTTCTCAATAATTTCAGGCAATTCCAATGCACAGCTTTCGTTTGACAGGTGACCGTTGGAGGACAAAATCCTCTGCTTTAAATAATATGGATAAAATCCGTTTTTAAGCATAGCAATATCGTGGTTGCTCTCCAGCACCAATGCATCTACACCGTAAAAGGCATTCCTCACCTCATCACCTACAATGCCAAGGTCGGTTGCAACCATTGCCTTGCGGTTGTCAGAGGTTGTAACACGGTAACAGCAAGGCTCAATTGTGTCGTGATTTGTTGGAAAAGCCTCCACCAGCATATCCCCCAAAGCAATCTCCTTTGAAATTATGCGGGTTTCTGCACCCGGCTCTATCCTGTTATCTCTTATAAGCCCCTCCATTGTACCCTCTGTGGCAAATACAGGAATGTTGTTCTTCTTTATAAGTACCCTAAGGGCAGAACAGTGGTCGATATGCTCGTGGGTGATGAACACACCTCTGATTTTTTTAATATCTATGTCATTGTTGCCAAGGGCATTTTCAATTTGCTTACAGCTTCTTCCGGCGTCTATCAAAATTCCGCCGTCATATGAGCCTATGTAGTAGCTGTTGCCCTTACTTCCGCTGAAAAGGGGTATTAGCTTTGCCATTTTTCTTCCTCAGTTCTTTATTACTTCTATATCTATAAAAATAGGGATACTTTCGTACCCCTACAAATAAATCATTATTTAGGCTTAAACAGACTCTGCAAGCTCTCCCTCAGGGTCGTACACCTTTTTGATGTCTGCCCCAAGCTCACGGAACTTTTCAACAACCTCTTCATATCCTCTTTCGATATACTGAATGTTGCTGATTACTGTTGTACCGTTGGCTGTAAGTGCGGCTATAATCATTGCGGCACCTGCTCTCAGGTCAGTAGCCTTTACAGATGCAGGTTTAAGAGGTCTTCCGCCCTCTATGATAGCAAGTCTTCCCTCAACGGAAATCTTTGCGTCCATTCTCTGAAGCTCGCTGATGTACTGGTAACGGTTATCCCACACATTTTCGTTTATAATGCTTGTTCCGTTACAGGATGTGAGCATTGCAACAAACTGTGGCTGACAGTCGGTAGGAAAGCCGGGATGCGGCATTGTCTTGATGTTGCAACGGGTAAGATTTCTGCCCCTTGCGTCAACACGCACAGCCTCGTCATATTCTTCAATTTTACAGCCAATCTCACGAAGCTTTGCTGTAATTGAGTCAAGGTGCTTTGGAGTGATGTTTTTAACTGTTACAACGCCCCTTGTTGCCGCTGCGGCAGCCATATAGGTACCTGCCTCAATCTGGTCGGGAATTATTGAATATGTTATACCTCTAAGGTACTCCACACCACGGATTTTTATTACATCCGTACCTGCGCCACGGATATTTGCACCCATTGAGTTAAGGAAGTTTGCCAAATCAACTACGTGAGGTTCCTTTGCACAGTTTTCAATTACAGTAAGACCCTCTGCCTTAACTGCGGCAAGCATCAGGTTGATTGTTGTACCCACAGAAACAACATCAAGGTAGATGTTGTTGCCCTTTAGCTTACCACCGCTGCTTTTGATGTCAATAGCGCCGTCGGAAATTTCGTGGGTACAGCCCATTGCCTCAAAGCCCTTAAGGTGCTGGTCAATAGGTCTTACACCAAAGTTACATCCGCCGGGAAGCAAAACCTTTGCCTTGCCAAATCTGCCAAGCAAAGCGCCAAGTAAATAGTATGACGCTCTCATACCTCTTACAAGGTCTGTTGTTGCTTCGTGTGTTCTAATGTTTCGTGGGTCTATATCAAGTGTTGATTTATTTACTCTTTTAACATCAGCACCCATTTCCTTGAGAATAGTGCCGATAAGTGTTACATCGCTGATGTTTGGTATATTTTCAACTCTGCAAGGCTCGTCACAGAGAATAACGCCGGGGATTATTGCAACTGCGGCATTTTTCGCACCGCTTATTGTAACCTCGCCGTTAAGCTGTTTTCCACCGTTAACTACAAATTTATTCAAGTTTGCACACTCCAATATGTTATGTTTATGGTATATGCTTTTTATTCCAAAATATTAGAAAAAATAATAACAATATTTTAACCTTTTTTTCTAATAAAAAATTAAAAATCACAATTTCAATTAAAGACTAATTAATATATTACCCCTAAATGCAATTTAAGTCAATCTTTATTCTTGATTGTAACCCTTTTTGTGAAACTTGTATGCAAAATGAAATTTGCTTGTAATCTTTTTTAAAGAATTTGACTGTTTGCATCAGTATTTGTAATTTTTCTGTAAATAATTCTTTAAAAGAATAAACATTTGTTCTATTTTCTTTTAGATAATTATTCAACGGAATTAAACGGCATCTAACAATAATAACCAAAATGAACAGCTACTTTTTTATATTGCTTTCAAAACTGTAATATTTTTTAGTATTCCCTTAATTATTCCTCTCCCCAGTATTTTCTGTCAAGACTTCTGTACTGGAGTGCCTCAGCCACATGGTCACCCCTGATTATTTTGCTTTCCTCAAGGTCGGCAATAGTTCGGCTCACCTTTAGTATTCTGTCGTATGCCCTTGCGGAAAGTCCCATATTTTCAAAGGCATTTTTCAGAAGAAGGTCTGCCTCCTCATCAGTTACGCAAAACTTTGAAGAAAGCTCCGAGGTAAGGTTTGCGTTACAGGTAATACCTGTTCCTTTGTACCTTTCGTTTTGTATTTCACGAGCCTTATTAACCCTCTTTTGAATTTCCGCTGTGGTTTCCCCTTTTACTTTACTGCTTAATTCGCTGTACTCAACCGGTGGAACTTCTATGTGAATATCTATTCGGTCAAGCAGCGGTCCCGACACCCTGTTGAGGTAATTTTGGATACTTCTCTGAGAGCATCTGCACCTCTTTGTAGGGTGATTGTAGTATCCGCAGGGACAGGGATTCATTGCGGCAAGTATCATCATATTACAGGGGTAAGTATAACTTCCGTTGACACGAGAGATTGTCACCTTGCCGTCCTCAATAGGCTGACGAAGTCCCTCCAAGGTTTTCCGTGAAAATTCGGGAAGTTCATCAAGGAAGAGAACTCCGTTATTCGCCAAGGTGATTTCTCCCGGCTTTGGGATATTCCCTCCACCTGTCATTGCCGCATAGGAAACTGTGTGGTGAGGACTTCGGAACGGTCTTGAATTTACAAGTGATACTCCCTGTGGCAACTGACCTGCAATGGAAAGCACCTTTGATGTTTCAATCCGTTCTTCAAAGGTCATTTTGGGGAGTATTCCCGGAACACGCTTTGCAAGCATACTTTTTCCGCTTCCCGGAGGGCCGATAAGTAAAACATTATGCCCTCCTGCTGCGGCAATTTCCAAGGCTCTTTTTGCCTCAAGCTGTCCGCAGACATCGGAAAAGTCGGGGTAATGCTCCTGTTTTTCCTCCATACTTTCTTCATACCTTACAGGGATAATTTGTTCCATACCTCTAAGGTGTGCATTTAGCTGATAAACATTCCTTACGGGATAAACATCAATATCCTTTACAACAGCACCCTCAAAGGCATTTTCGTATGGGACAAACAGCTTTTTGATGCCCATTTCCTTTGCCTTTATTGCCATAGGCAAAATACCGTTAACCTTGCGAACTTCTCCGCCTAAGGATAGCTCACCGATAAAGGCACAATCCCTAATATCAGCGTCAAGCTGTCGTGTGGCAAGGAGAAGTGATACCATTATGGGCAAATCGTAAAGAGGACCCTCTTTTTTTATGTCAGCCGGCGCCAGGTTAACCGTTATCCTCTGGTCAGGAAAATCAAAACCGCAATTCACCATTGCACTGCGAACCCTGTCACGGCTTTCCTTAACAGCAGTATCGGGAAGTCCAACCATTTCAAATGCAGGAAATCCCATAGTAATATCTGCCTCTATTGTAACAACAAAGCTTTCAAGCCCTGCAATACCCATACTTTTGCAACTAACAACCATATTTTAAGACTCCTAAACAATCTTAGATTTTTATAAACTCATTTCAAGCTTATTTTATCATATCCATACGCTAAATAAAAGTGTGTAAGGTACAAAAAGGGAGTAATGTACAAATTTTTCGACAAAAAAATATATATTTTGCATAATAAAAAATTAATATTATAAAAACTTTTACATATATTATTTAAAATTCGGTTGACTTTTAGCCTAAATGATTGTAAAATAATGTTCAGACTAAGATTATGGCGAGGTGTTGGAATGAAGTCTTTACAAAATGAGGAAAGGCTGATTTCCAAGGCAAAGGAAGGGGACAACCAATCCTTTGAAATACTTGCACTTCACTATCTTGGTTTGATAAGCAAACTCAGCAGTGAATATAAGGCAGCCGGTTATGACACCGGGGATTTTACACAAGAGGGTTTGATGGTGCTTGTATCCGCAATCAAAAGCTACGATTCAAGCAAGAAGGTCAGCTTTAAAAATTATGCCCTTATGTGTATCAAAAGACGGTTTTACTCAATAGTGAAAATGTCCCAAAGCGGTAAGGCAATTCCGCCGGAATGTACCGTACCAATTGACGATATTGAAATTACTGACGAAAACCTCAACCCCGAAACTCAAACGCTTTACAGGGAAAGGCTTGCATACTTATCCCGTAAGGCAAAGGATAACCTGTCCCAAAGGGAATACCAAGTCCTTGTACTTTTTGTAAAAGGACACTCCTACAAGGAAATTTCGTCAATGCTTGGCGTAAGCGAAAAGTCAGTGGGAAACGCCCTTGCAAGGGGAAAAAAGAAGCTGCTAAAACTGCTTTAGTTTATCCGTTTTAATTTCAGGAGTATTAAGCGGAACAATTAATTTAAGCGAGGTAAAACCAATGTATGAAGACAAGACTCTCGTGTGCAAAGAATGTGGAAACGAATTTGTTTTCACTGCAGGCGAACAAGAATTCTATGCTGAAAAGGGCTTTGTAAACGAGCCACAGCGCTGTAAGCCATGCCGTACTGCGAGAAAAGAAGCCGCAAAAGCTGCAAGAGAAATGCATACTACCACCTGTGCTCAGTGTGGCGGAGAAGCAAAAATTCCTTTTGCTCCTATGGAGGGCAAGGACTATTACTGCAGTGAATGCTTTGCCAAGAGAAAAGAAGAAGGCTTAGCTTAACATAAAATTTCCGCAAATACCCGTGTTTATTTTTTATTGAGCTATGAAGCACCCTTAGGGGTGCTTTTTCCTTTTGTCTTTTTTCTTAAGGAAATACTGATAATTCAATTCAAAAATGAAATAATATAAAAATAAAAATAATAAATAATAAAACACTTTAAATGTGATAATCTTTGTGATATAATGTGATATAGTAAGACATTATGTAGAAAAAAGGAAACACTGACTAAATCATTTGCACAGATTGTGCAGTCAGATTTTTTGTCGATTAGTTCAAAAAACCGCAGGAATACTGACGTATTGCGAGGATTTTTTGGGCTAAGCGGCGGAAAATATGCAAACAAGATTTGTAAAGTGATTTAGTCAGTGTTTCCTGAGGAGGTAAATTATTATGACTATTGATAAAAACACAATAATCGGTGATGTGCTTGACGCATATCCCGACACAGCAGAATTTTTCTTTGAAATCGGTATGCACTGCCTTGGATGCCCTCATTCAAGGGGCGAAAGCATTGAAGAGGCTTGCTATGTACACGGAACAGACGCTGACGAATTGATTGCAAAAATCAAGGCGTCCATTGGACAATGATTCTTCCAAAAAGATTATCTCTCATAGCCTCAATGGTGGACAAGGGGGCTGTGGTTGCCGACATTGGCACAGACCACGCCCATCTCCCAATTTATTTGGTAAATAACAATGTGTGTCCTTCTGCCCTTGCCTGTGACATAAAAGAATCTCCCCTTGAAACAGGACGGCAGAACATTGAGCTTTGTCACCTTGAGGATAAGATACAAACAAGGCTTTCCGACGGACTTTCAAATATTAAGTCAAATGAGGCGGACACCTTTACTATTGCAGGTATGGGAGGGGATATGATTATACATATACTCTCAAGTTGTCTCTACATTTTTGACAGCAAATACACACTGATTCTTCAGCCTATGACAAAGTATGACACACTTATGGGTTGGCTGTACGACAATGGCTTTGAAATTCTCCGTCAGGAATGTACCCACGAAGGAAAACACTGCTACACCGTAATAAAGGCGGTTTTCAGGGGAGGAAAAATCCCCCACACCCCGGAGGATGAATTTTTGGGCAAATTGGATTTGTCAAATGAAGAAAACCGCCTCTTCCTTATCAAGGAGATAAAAAAGGCGGAAAAGCGCTCAATCGGCAACCCGTCCTTGACGCCTGTTGTGGAAAAATTAAAGGAAAAATTACAATGACAGTAAACGACATTTTAAATTATACGGAAACCTTTGCACCCATAAGCACTTCGGCAGATTTTGACAACTGCGGTGTGCTGGTTGGGGATAAAAATACCGTTGTAACAAAGGCAATCCTTGCCCTTGACATCACCTCCGAAGTGGTGGAGGAGGCAAAAAGGGAAAATGCACAGCTGATTATCAGCCACCACCCAATAATCTTTAATCCCCTTAAAAGGGTAGAAAAGGATTCGGTGGTTTTTAGTCTGGTAAAAAACAACATAACAGCTTTGTGTCTGCACACAAATCTTGACCTCTCCCCAATCTTCGGAGTAAACACCTGTTTAGGTGAGGCTTTGGGGCTTAAAAACTGCAATTTTGTTCCCGACACTTACGCCTATATTGGTGAATTGGACTCGCCAATCAGCTCAAGAGAATTTGCTTTAGTGGCAAAGGAAAGACTAAACTGCAAGGGTGTAAAATACACCAATAAGGATAAGGTACAGAAAATCTGTGTTTCATCAGGTGCCGGTGCAGAGGAGATTGAAACCGCAATAGAAAATCAATGTGATTTGTTCCTTACAGGTGAGATGAAGCACCACCTGTACATTGAGGCAATGGAAAGGGATATTGCTGTGGTAGAGCTTGGGCATTTTAAAAGTGAAGATGTGGTAATTGAACCACTTGCAAAGCTCCTCTCACAAAAATTCCCCAAAATAGAGTTCACCAAAACACAGGCAATCATAGACAATGTTGAATATCTTTAAAGTTAAGGAAACACTGATTAAATCATTTGCACAGATTGTGCAGTCAGATTTTTTGTCGGTATGTTCAAAAAACCGCAGGAATACTGGCGTATTGCGAGGATTTTTTGGGCATACCGGCGGAAAATATGCAAACAAGATGTGTAAAGTGATTTATTCAGTGTTTCCTTAATCATTAATAGTGAATTTAGGACAGTGGCAAACCTTATTTATTGCCACTGTCCTTTTTTATATTTGTAAATTTTCTGAAAAATACTTTCATATTTATAAATAAATAATTGCAAATATCAATATAACCTGTTATAATGATGTAATGATAACTATATATTGTTACTTAATTGTCAAATAATCTGCTAAAGGTTATGAAAAGGTAATTATTTTTTTACAGTTTAGTATCAGTAATTACAAAGGATTTATCTGTTTTATGAGAATTAGAAAGAAGAAGTGGGCAGCCCCCGAATTAAGCGAGTGTCCTTTCTATACAAAAGAACCTGATAAATATAAAGGAAAATGGGAAAGCGTTTTCCCGAAAAATCAGCCTATACATATGGAAATCGGCTGTGGCAAGGGTACATTTGCCGGAACACTTGCAAAGGACAACCCAAACATCAACTACATTGCCCTTGACATCAAGGAGGATATGCTTGGTGTTGCAAGAAGAAATATTGTTAAAATATTTGACGGACAGGATATTGATAACCTCTTTCTTGTTGAAAAAAACTGCGAAATGATTTCTGACGCTTTTTCAAAAGAGGACAACATTGAGAGAATGTACATAAACTTCTGCAACCCTTGGCCAAAGGACAAGCACAAAAAGCGCCGACTGACCTATCCAAGGAAGCTTATGATGTACCGTGACTTTCTCCCCGACAACTGCGAAATAAGGTTTAAAACCGACGACGACAACCTGTTTGAAGAAAGCATAGGGTATTTTAAAGAATGTAATTTTGAAATAACTGAGATAACATATGACCTTCACTCCGATGATATTGACGGAGGTCCTGTTACGGAGCACGAAAAAATGTTTTCAGACGAGGGCATATCCATCAAATATCTTACTGCTGTAAAAAGGTGAGAACTGAGGAATATATTATGAAAAGAAAAGGAAGATTTCTCCTTATACTTTTTGTACTTTTTACCCTTATCATTACCGGCGGTTGCACATTTCCCGGGTTTTCTTCTTCAGGAGGTCTGATGCACCCTCCAAAGGCAACAGGCGACAAAGGAGAAATTCAGTCTGCACTTGAGGATTACGCAAAGACAAACTATGTACTGAAGTACCCCAAAAGCGGTACCAACAGAAGTGCAATCACAATGAAGGACCTTGACGGTGATGAGGTTGAGGAGGCTGTGGCAACACTTACACTCCAACCCGACACAAATGAGGCTGAAACCCATATTTATATAATCGACAAAAAGGACAAAAAGTGGAAAGTTGTAGGAGATTTTAAGAATAAAAACAACGACATAGATATTGTTGAGTTTGGCGACATAAACGGCGACAAAACCATTGATATTCTCGTTGGCTGGAGCACCTACAATGTCACCCAAAACGAGCTTTACTGCTACCTCTTCGGGGACAACATTCAGGAGATTAACACCAAGGAAACCTACACTAATATGGCTGTGGGCAGCTTTACGGATGACGGGAAGAGTACAGTTATTACTATGACTATTTCTTCTTCTGATGTTCCTGCTGTGGGCAGGCTTATCTCCGTTGACAATAAGGGTGTGGTTACACACTACGAAACAGCTATGGACTCCGACATAATCAAATATTCCTCTGTTCAAACAGGGTATATTGATTCCAAAAATCTGGGTGTATTTGTTGACGGTATTAACTCCTCAAACGCATACAACACACAGGTGCTTTACTTTAACGACAGCAAAAATCAGCTTGAAAACCCTGTGTATTCCCACGCTGTAAACGGAGTACTCTCCACATCAAGAAGTACAAGCACAGTGTGCGAGGATATAGACAATGACGGAAATCTTGAAATTCCCGTTGCAAAAAGACTTCCTGCTACAAGCAAAGAGGAACTGAAAAATTCAGCATATGAAACCTCTTGGTGCAATGCAAATCTGCAAAGCGGAGGTATGACGGTAAAAAGCACTGTAATTATCAACGACAACTACGGATATTCCATATATATACCCAAGGAATGGTTGGGCAATTACACAGCTTACTACAACGGAGATTCCTCTGTACTCACATTTTGCTATGCCACAAGGACTAACAACAGCTCAATTTGTGCAATAGGCGGTAACATTGTAACCTATATTGCAACCCTTTTTGAGGACTGGACTAACATAGGCTCAAAACAGGGATATACAAAGCTTGAGGACGCAGGAAGATATTCCTACGGATGTAAAATCGACAGCAACAGTACCTTTGCACTCACCAGAGATAAGGCATGGGAAATTTTTGTTCCAAAGGAGGAGACAGAAGCTATGGCTATTGCTCCTACCGAGGCATCAAAATAAATATACTTTTCTATTTATATTAAATAAACATTGGATACAATAACCACATTCAATTTGGAGGTAAACACAATGAAAAAGATTTTAGTATGTGAAGACGAAGACGCAATCCGTGACTTTGTGGTCATCAACCTGACAAGGGCAGGATATGAGGTAACAGAGGCAACCAACGGAGAAGAGGCACTTCAAAAATATGACGAAAATAACGGCGACTTTGATGTTGCTATTTTGGACATTATGATGCCGGGCATTGACGGACTTCAGGTTTGTAAGGAGCTTAGAAATATGAACGGCGGTATCGGCATAATTATGCTTTCTGCCAGAACACAGGAGATGGACAAGGTTACAGGTCTTATGCTTGGTGCTGACGACTACATCACAAAGCCTTTCTCTCCGTCAGAGCTTACTGCAAGAGTTGACTCACTTTACAGGCGTGTTGCAAGGTCTGAGGCAAACAGCGAAAACAACTTTAAGGAAGAGCTGAAAAGCGGAATTTTCACACTTAATCTTCGCAACCGTTCCCTTACAAAAAATGACACCATAATTGAATTAACACAGGTTGAATTTCAGATTATGGAATACTTTTTCAGCAACCCCGGAACAGCCCTTGACAGAACAGATATTTTAAACCATGTTTGGGGCGAGCAGTATGTGGGCGAAGAAAAGATTGTTGATGTTAACATCCGCAGACTGAGAATGAAGGTTGAGGATGAACCATCTAACCCAAAATATATTGTAACAGTATGGGGTTTGGGCTATAAGTGGGATGCCTAAGGCTCTCTTATCAGCGGAGGAATTATGGCAAGCGGTATTACAAAAAGATGGATATTTAACATTCTGAGTGTTATTGTATTCATCATCATATGTGTTGTCCTTTGTCTTTCCTATATGATAGGAACATACTACTACAACAGCGTTCAGCAATCAATTTCCGTAAGGTTTACCGAGCTTAACAATGTTTTCACAGACGAAAGCTCCGACACCACAACAGACTTTTTGTCAACAGCTCAAAAGTACATAGAGGATTTCCCCGAAAAAGAGCAGATGGAGCTTCAGTCTGTAAACTCCATTGGCAGAATCACCCTCACTTCAACAGGCTTTCTCCCCGACAAAAAGGAAAAAATGCCTGACTTAGACGAAGCTTTAAAAAGCGGTACAGGTGAGGCTATCACAACAAGTCAGCTTTCCACCGGCGAGGATATTATGGCGGGAACAAGGATTTTCACCAGTCAGGACGGAACCGTAATCGGCGCTATAAGGTTTGTTACCTCAATGAGTGACATCAACATCACCATTGCTCTGTACATACTGTTAATCTCTCTTGTGGGTATTGCCATTATTGTTGCAGTTGTAATTTCCGGAAGATTTTTCATTCGCTCCATTGTAGGGCCGATTAAGGATATGTCAAAGACTGCACAAAGGATTGCCCAAGGGGACTTTGACGCTCCAAACCTTAGCAAAAAGTATGATGACGAAATCGGAGATTTGTGCGACTCTATCAACTATATGGCACACGAGCTAAAGCAGACTGAACAGCTTAAAAACGATTTTATCAGCCGTGTAAGTCACGAGCTTAGAACTCCCCTTACCGCTATTAAGGGTTGGTCGGAAACAATGCTCCTTACCGGTGACGATATTGACAGAGGCACCTTTAAAAAGGGTATGAACATAATCCTAAAGGAGTCGGGCAGGCTGACAAGCATTGTTGAGGAACTTTTGGACTTTAGCCGTCTGCAAAGCGGAAGACTTAAGTTGATTACAGAAAAAACAGATTTGGTTGCCGAGCTTGACGAGGCTGTTTATATCCTAAAGGAACGCTCAATCCAAGAGAAAAAACACCTTATGTTCGACACTCCTATCGAGCCATTCCCACCTGTTATGGGTGACAAGAACAGGCTAAGACAGGTCTTTATGAATATTATCGACAACGCCCTAAAGTACACACCGGAGGGCGGAGATGTAACCGTGCAAATCCTTAACGAAGTGAGCAACATTACTGTTCTTATTTCCGACACAGGATGCGGTATTGCGCCGGAGGATTTGCCAAAGGTTAAGGAAAAGTTCTACAAAGCTAATCAAAATGTAGGCGGCAGCGGTATCGGTCTTGCTGTTGCCGATGAAAT
>JAQXVY010000013.1 GCA_029225165.1 Oscillospiraceae bacterium | reverse complement strand
CAATTAATTATTTCTTTTTTCTTTTTCTGTTTTAACAATATTTATTACATCATTTACAGCATCTTCAACTATGTCGTTTTTAACCACAAAGTCATATCGGGATGTATATTTCTGCTCATCAAGGGCGGCTTTCATTCGTTTCTCTATGACTTCCTCTGTTTCGGTACCTCTGCCACGCAAACGCTGTTCCAAAACCTCAAGTGAGGGAGGAACAATGAAAATGCTTAGGCAGTCGGGGCATTTTTCCATAATCTGCAAACCGCCCTGGACCTCAATTTCAAGGAACACATTGTAGCCCTCGTTAAGCATATCCTCCACAGCCTTTTTGGGAGTTCCGTAATAATTGTCGGCATACTGTGCATACTCAAGAAATTCGTCATTATCAATCATCTTGAGGAACTTTTCTTTGGTAATGAAGTAGTATTCCCTACCGTCAACCTCGCCGGGACGAGGTGCACGGGTTGTTGCCGACACAGAAAGCCTGAAGGTTTCTTCCCTTTTAAGCATTTCCTTCATAATTGTACCCTTGCCCACACCGGAAAATCCGGAATAGACAACAAGCAAACCTTTTTTACTCAACCTCTTGTTCATCCTCCAGTCTGTTACCTATTGTTTCAGGAGATATTGCAGAAAGCACTATGTGGTCGCTGTCGGTAATAATAACAGCCTTACATCTTCTGCCATATGTAGCGTCGATAAGCATACTCTTCTGCTTACTCTCCTGAACAATTCTTTTTATTGGAGCAGAATCGGGACTCACAACGGAGATGATTCTGCTTGAATTAACCAAGTTGCCAAAACCAATATTAATCAGCTTCATTGTTCACCTTACTAATAACTATTTATTCAATATTTTGAATTTGCTCTCTGATTTTTTCAATCTCTGCCTTGATGTCAACCACCATATGGGAAAGGTTACTGTCGTTTGCCTTACTGCCAATGGTGTTAGCCTCTCGGTTCATTTCCTGAATGATAAAGTCCAGTTTTCTGCCAACCTCACCGTCACCGTCCATAAGGGTTTTAAGCTGGTCAAAGTGACTGCGTAGCCTAACTGTTTCTTCATCAACAGCAACCTTGTCGGCAAAAATTGCAACCTCTGTGATAACACGCTGTTCATCATAGTCGGCAGAGCCTAAAAGCTCCTCTATCCTTTCCTTTAGACGAGCTTCATACTCCTTTACTCTTTCGGGAGAACGGGACTCGATTTCGTCAACAATGGATAGAATGTGCTTTGCCCTTGACATAACATCAGCCTTCATCTTTTCACCCTCGGTTTCCCTCATAGTGATAAAGTTGTTAAGTGCTGTATCAAGAACCGGTTTTACAGAATTCCAAACCTCCTCTTCATCCTCGGGAGCCTTATGCACCTGAAAAATATCGGAATAAGAAGAAACTGTTGACACAGAAATGTCGTCCTTTACTCCGTATTCATCAGACAGCTTTTTTAGGGCATTGATGTAGCCCCGGGCAAGACTTGGGTTGATTTTAACGATAGCCTCTGTGTCCTCCTTTTGTGATAAGGACACAAACATATCAATTTTGCCCCTGCTAACCCTTTCTTTGATGTATGACTTTAGCTTTTCTTCAAGAAAGCCAAAGCCCCTTGTTGTACGGCAGTTAAACTCAAAATATCTGTGATTTACACTTTTAATTTCAACCGTAATATCCCTGCCGTCAACTGTCGCTTCGCCTCTGCCGAAGCCTGTCATTGAACGAATCATTTTAATTTAAACCTCATAATAAAAATTGAACCGATTTTTCATTTTCGGTTAATTCAATTATATCTAATTTTGAAAGAGAAAAACTACTTTTGTAACCAAATTGTAATCATTATTTATGATTTGCATTTTCTTCCTATATGTGATATAATTTTTAGGCAAATTTAATTTGATAAAGGATGATAGAAATGTCAGGACATAATAAATGGAGTACAATTAAGCAGAAAAAGGGTAAAAACGACGCTGCAAGGGCAAAGGTATTTACCAAAATAGGCAGGGAGCTTATTGTTGCAATTCGTGACGGCGGTTCAGCCGACCCTAATGTAAACTCAAAGCTTAGGGATTGTATTGCAAAAGCTAAGGCTGCCAATGTTCCTAACGATAACATTGACAGAATTATCAAGAAAGCCGCATCTTCAAACGAGGGTGACAACTACGAGTCTGTTACATACGAGGGCTACGGACCCTCAGGTATTGCTGTTATTGTTGAGGCACTTACTGACAACAGAAACAGAACAGCCGGTGAAGTTCGCCACTACTTTGACAAATTCGGCGGTAATATGGGAACACCGGGATGTGTTGGATTTATGTTCTCTAAAAAGGGCGTTCTTGTAATTGAGCGTGAGGAGCTTGACAAGGATGAGGACACAGTTATGGAGGACGCACTTGAAGCAGGTGCATCTGACTTTGAGGCTGACGAGGACATTTTCACAATTTACACAGAGCCTGAGGACTTTGGCGCTATTCGTGATGATTTATCACAAAAGGGATATGAATTTGCATCAGCCGAGGTTGAACAGGTTCCATCCACCTACACAAAGCTTGATGACGAAGAAACCAAGACAAAGATGCAAAAAATGCTTGATATGTTCGAGGATAACGACGACATTCAGAATGTATGGCACAACTGGGAAATGGACTGATTTTTGTACAATTATTTATACTATACTCGCAAATCAAGAACTGATATTACAAAATGAATATTACAAACGGAAAAGACAGCAGAAATACCTGCTGTCTTTTCCTTTGGAGTTTGAATATGAAAAAATCTATCAATACATACTTGTAGTCAATTTAAATCTATTTATTCCTCATTATCAACAAGGAGTGGAAGGTATTCCGCATACTTTGACTTTAGAGGTGTTTTAACATCTGCCGACTGTACCTTTTTGTTTACTGCTTCTGTTGTCTTTTTAACAGGGGCAATAGTACCGGCACCTGCAACACAACCACCGGGGCAACCCATACCCTCAAGGAGGTAGCCGTCGTACTTTCCTGCTTTTGCAAGCTGGAGCATCTTGCGACATTCAGGAAGTCCCTCTGCCCTTGCTGTTAATACTTCTCTGTCGGGGGCAATCTCTTTAATAATATTTTCAACAGCCTTGGCAACACCACCGCTGACAGCAAATCCGTTACCGTCACCGCTGCCCTCTCTGAACGGCTCGCCGTCCTCACAATCGGAAATTTTAATTCCCTTTGCATCAAGAATAGCACTAAATTCTTCAAATGTCAAAACAAAATCTACATTACTGCGGATTGTTCTTCTGCGAGCCTCCAGCTTTTTGGCGGCACAAGGACCAACAAAAACAACCTTACAGTCAGGAATTTTATTCTTGATAAGTCTTGCGGTAAGCACCATTGGAGTAAGCGCCATTGATATGTATGGGGCAAATTCGGGGAACAGCTTTTTAGCCATTACAGACCAAGCAGGACAACAGGAAGTAGCCATAAACGGTTGTTTTTCGGGAACCTCCTTAACAAAGTCCTCTGCCTCCTGAATTGTACACAAATCGGCACCGATTGCAACCTCTACAACATCTGTAAAGCCAAGCTCCTTAAACGCTGTGCGTATTTGACCCTGTGTTACATTGCCGAACTGACCGGAGAAAGCAGGTGCTATGGCGGCATAAACAGGTGTGTCGCTTTTTAGTGCCGTAATTGTCTGGAAAATCTGGCTTTTATCAATGATAGCACCGAAAGGACAGTTAACAAGGCACATACCACAGGATACGCATTTGTCGTGGTCAATCTCGGCTCTGCCGTATTCATCGGATTTTATAGCATTCATACCGCACACCTTGGCACAGGGGCGCTCATGACGGACGATAGCACGGTATTCACAAACATTGATACATCTGCCGCACTTAACGCAAAGGTCCTCGTCAATATGGGAACGGCCGTCAACGATGGAAACAGCCTTTTTAGGGCAAATTTCCACACAAGGATGTTCAAGACAATTTTGACAGGCGTCAGTTACAAAAATCCTTTTTTCTGCACACTTATTACAGGCGAACTTGATTATGTCAATGAGAGGCGGCTCATAATACTTATCGTTAAAAAGCTCCTCCTCTATTCCCTCTGTAATCGGTGAAAATTCGTTGTAGTCACGAAGAGGAAAACCCATTGCAGCCCTAAGTCTTTCGGCAACAACAGCTCTTTCAACAAACACACTGTCACGATAGTGTGCAATTTCGCCATTGATTATCTTGTAGGGCAAGCTTTGAAACTTCTTTGCATCCCAGCCCTCAAAGGCAAGCTTTGCAATTTCGGTAAATATCTTTTTTCTTATTCTTGATTTTGATGTCTTAACTCCACGCATACTTTGTCCAACCTTCGATTATGATAATGAAAATTACATTCATTAGTGATAATGTACTCTTTTGTGATATTATACAATGCCAAAGAAAATCAGTCAAGTAAAACGTAAATATATGTATAATAAATAAAAGGCAAAAAACAAAGGCAACCCAATAGGTCGCCCTTGAATTTTATTTATCAGTCGCTTGTGTATGGGAGAAGTGCAAGGTGTCTTGCTCTCTTGATTGCTACTGTAAGCTCTCTCTGGTGAGCTGCACAAGTGCCTGTTACTCGTCTTGGAAGAATCTTTGCTCTTTCGGACATATAACGGCGGAGTCTTGCGATATCCTTGTAGTCAATCTTTTCTACCTTATCTACACAAAAGCCACAAACTTTTCTGCGTGACTTTCTGCCACGATTTGGTCTATCTGCCATTGTAGTTAATCTCCTTTGCAATAATTTAGGGCAAAGCCCTACTGATTATGCTAAATCAGAATGGTAAATCGTCATCCATAGGCATTTCTTCAAAATCGGAATTTGCTCCGTTTGAATAGCTTGTCTGCTGTTCCTGTACAGGAGCCTGTTGGTAAACAGGCTGTTGATTGTTAGCAGGAGCATAGCTGTTGTAACCGGAATTGCTCTGGTCACGGCGTTCGCCTGTGAATGAAATGTTATCTGCAACAACCTCTGTAACATAGCGGTTTGTGCCATCCTTAGCCTGATAGGTTCTTGTCTGGAGCTGACCTTCAACTGCAATCATTGAGCCTTTGCCGAAGTAACGGCAAACAAACTCAGCCTGCTGACGCCAGCAAACAACATTGATAAAGTCAGTTTGACGCTGTTCGCCCTGCTTTACATAGTTCCTATCTACAGCAACAGTAAAAGATGTAACTGAAATACCGCTGGCTGTTCTCTTTAATTCAAGGTCGGCTGTAATGCGACCCATAAGTATAACTCTGTTTAACATAGTAAAAATCCTTTCACATTCAGCAAAAAATTTGCCTACTTCTTAATTATTCGATTAGTCCTCTTTCTTAATGATTAGTGAGCGAAGAACGCCGTCAGTAATCTTGTAGATTCTGTCGAGCTCTGCAGGGAATTCTGCAGTTGATTCAAAGTTGATAAGCACATAGTAGCCTTCTGCTTCCTTGTTGATAAGGTATGCAAGCTTACGCTTACCCCATTCATCAACTTCCTGCAGTGTGGCGTGCTTTTCAATTAATGCTTTGAACTTTTCGATAGTGCTTTGAATACCCTCTTCGCCAAGCTTCATAGAAAGCACCATAACTGTTTCGTACTTTGCAGTAACTGCTGCCATTTTCTGCACCTCCTTCTGGACATATTGGCGTACATTAACCTGCACGCAAGGATTGTGTGATGCACACACATTATTTATTATAACGATTATTATGAAATTGTCAACACTTTACAGCCTTTATGTAACAAAATTCATTCAAAATTCTTAATTATTTCCGAAAACAGCTGTTCAAGTCTGTCGTCCTCCCCTGAAAGATAGAGATAGCCGAAAAGTGCCTCAAGACCTGTGGCACTGTGGTAGTCACTTACAGTGCCATTTTTCGGGGTGCATTTTGGGGATGCATTTCTGCCACGCTTATAGACGGAAAGCTCTTCTTCCGTCAAAAAAGGCAAAATATTTTTGGCAAAAACCGCCTGACTTTTGCAGTTGACAAGCTTAACCTTAATCTTATTAAGCTCACCGACAGGTCGCTGACCTTTATCAACAAGAAATTGTCTGACAAAAAGGTCGTAAACTCCGTCCCCAACAAATGCCAAGGTCAAGGGTGAAAGCTGTTTTGGGTTACTTTTTTCATTTATAAGTTTACTCATATCACTTTACAAAATCACTCTACAAATTCAAATTCCAAATCGTATATTGAAACTGTGTCGCCCTCGTCAATTCCTGCATCCCTAAGTGCGTCAATAACACCGCCATTTATGAGAACTCGCTGAAAATAGTTTACGCTTTCGTAGTCGTCAAAGTTTACAGACTTCATAACCTGTAAAAGCCATTCGCCCTCAACAAAATACACATCATCCTGTACTGTGATTTTAACCTCGTGGCGGTCAATTTCTTCAGCAGGGATAACAGGTGCAGGCTCTGCCTCAAATTCTCTTATTGGTGGCAATTTACTAAGTGTTTCAAGGGTTTTATTCATCAACTCGTCAACACCGTAGTGAATTTCCGCCATAATTGGGAAGAAGGAATAACCCTGTTCTTCAACAAATTTTCTGAAGTCCTCAATCTGCTCGTCCGTTGCCATATCGCACTTGTTGCCGGCAACCAGCATTTGTCTTTCAGCAAGCTCGGGATTAAACTTTTTAAGCTCGTTGTTAATTGTGACAAAGTCCTCCTTGGGGTCTCTGCCCTCACTTCCGCTGACATCAACAATGTGTATGAGCATTCGGCATCTCTCAACATGGCGAAGGAACTGGTGACCAAGACCTGTTCCCTCCCAAGCGCCTTCAATAAGTCCCGGAATATCAGCCATAACAAACGAGTTGCCCTCTCCCATTGACACAA
>JAQXVY010000012.1 GCA_029225165.1 Oscillospiraceae bacterium | reverse complement strand
TTATGAATACTATTATAATTTTCTGCGACCACACAGTACCCTCGGGTACTGTGCGCCTATGACTTATCTTTTAAAAACTGTCATTTAGTTTTTACATTTTTATTCCAAAAAACTGTACCATTTTCTGTCGAGGAATCCCCTTCCTCTACCACACATTATGTTAGGAAAATCATACTTTCCTATAACCTGATAGTGTCGATTAGTGCACTACTGCTATCCTTTCATATTCTTTAGTCGCTTTGCTCCATCAGAATGACAGAGAAGAAAAAACACATAATATCTTTAGGACAGGGTATCCTGTCCTAAATTATTTAACATAGATTTAACATTGTGAAAGCATTATATTTTACATAGATTAGTTACAATGTATAGGACAAATAATGTTTTTACTAATGGAGAAACGCTATGAGTATTTTTAATGTTTTGAATTTGGTGGGTGGACTTGCCCTTTTCCTGTTTGGTATGAATTTTATGGGGGACGCCCTTGAAAAGAGGGCAGGGGGTACACTGCAAACTGTACTTTCAAGAATAACCTCCAACAAATGGAAGGGTCTTTTGCTTGGTGTTGCAGTAACTGCTGTTATTCAGTCCAGCTCAGCCACAACTGTTATGGTTGTGGGATTTGTAAACTCCGGTATTATGGTACTTGGACAGGCTATCAATGTTATTATGGGTGCAAATATCGGTACAACGGTGACCTCTTGGCTTTTGAGCCTTACAGGTATTGAAAGCGACAATATCTTTGTCAGTCTGTTAAAGCCGTCATCCTTTACACCTGTACTTGCTTTAATCGGAATTATCCTGTTTATGTTCCTTAAGAGCAACAAAAGTAAGGATATAGGACAAATTCTGTTAGGCTTTGCAGTTTTGATGTTTGGTATGGAGGCAATGAGTGACGCTGTTGCACCGCTTAAGGATGTTCCCGAATTTCAAAACATTCTTCTGATGTTCAGCAACCCGATTTTGGGTGTTATTGCCGGTGCTGTGCTTACTGCAATAATCCAAAGCTCCTCTGCATCTGTTGGTATTTTACAGGCACTTTCCTCAACAGGACAAATCACCTTTGGCTCTGCAATTCCAATTATTATGGGACAAAATATCGGTACCTGTGTTACAGCACTTATTTCCTCAATAGGTGCAAACAAGGGCGCAAAGCGTTCTGCCGTTGTTCACCTTTGCTTTAACATTGGGGGTACAATTATTTGGCTGAGTGTATTTGAGCTTGTAAATCTGTTTGTAAACTTTGACTTTTTAAACGACCAAATCGGTGTAATGGGTATTGCTTTTGTACACACAATATTTAATGTTCTTTGCACACTTACATTCCTGCCTTTTACAAAAAAATTGGAAAAACTCGCCTGCCTTATCGTAAGGGACGACCACAAAGACCAGAAGTTTGAGGTTCTTGACACAAGACTATATGCAACTCCGGCAGTTGCACTTGAAAACTGCGCAAAGGTTGTTAACGAAATGGCTAACGAGGCTGTTTCTTCAATCAAGGATGCCTTTGGACTTCTTATGAAGTATGACCAGGCTGTTGCGGAAAAAATCAAAGAGTCTGAAAAAACCGTTGATAAATACGAGGACAAAATCGCCAACTACCTTTTGGGACTTTCAAGCCTTAGTATTTCCGAAAAGGACAGCCTTGCAATTTCAAAGTATCTCCACATAATCGGCGATATTGAGAGAATGTCTGACCATTCCGTTAGTTTGGCAGAGTCTGCAAGGGAAATCAGGGACAAAAAGCTGACTTTCTCCGACAGTGCAAAGGCGGAGATTAAGACAATGTGCAGTGCATTAATAGAAATTCTTGACTACACACTGAAAACTGTTTCTGACAACGACCTTATTTCAGCCGCCGAGATTGGACCTTTGGAGGAGGTTATTGACGCACTGAAAAATAAGCTCCAGAAAAACCACATCAAAAGACTGCAAAATAACGGTTGTACCATTGAAATGGGATTTATCCTGTCGGATATTACAACGGTTATGGAAAGGGTTTCAGACCACTGCAACAAAATCGCCCTGTGTATTATCGAAATTCAAAGGGAGAGCCTGGGACTTCACCAGCAGAGCAAATACCTGAAAAAGTCCAATCCGCTGTTCCAGAAAAAATACGAGGAATATTACGAAAAGTATATGACGGTTTAAACTGAATATATATACAAAAATGGGATGTGACTTCTGCCACATCCCCTGATTTTTTTGCTATAAACTTTTATCACCAATATCCAAGGAAGTGTTGCATAAGTAGGCTTACGCCTGCTATTGCAATCCAACAGCAAAAGCCCATAAATATTGGCTTGCCACCCTTTTTAACAAGGTTTACAACATTGGTGTTAAGCCCTATTGCACACATAGCCATTGCAATAAAGAATTTTGCAAGGAACTTTGCAAATGGAACAAACGAACCGCTGTAAAATTCTGTAAAACCGCTTTCGGGAAGTACCGAAACAAGTGTAGTGATAAGTGACGCAATAATAAAGTAGATGATAAACCACGGGAAAATCTTGCTGAATTTTACCTTCGTACCTGTTTCGGTGTTTGTCTTTTTAGCCTTTCTTGTGCGGATAAATGCAAGTACAAGTGTTATGGGTATGATGGCGATTGTTCTTGTCAGTTTAACTGTGGTAGCCTGTGCAAGTACCATTCCGTTCGTACCCTTCATACTGTCCCAAGCAGATGCCGCAGCAGTTACGGAAGATGTGTCGTTTACTGCTGTTCCTGCAAAAAGTGCAAATCCGTCATTGTTTAGCCCCAGCATATTTCCCAGGGTAGGGAAGATTAGCGCCGCTATGATGTTAAACAGGAAAATAACAGAAATTGACTGTGCAATTTCCTCGTCGTCTGCGTCAATAACAGGCGCAGTTGCAGCAACGGCAGAGCCACCGCAAATTGATGAACCTACACCTACCAGTGTGGATACCTTTTTATCCATTTTAAGCACCTTGCAAAGCAAAAATGCAACTATAAGAGAGGTCAAAATTGTGGAGATAATAACAGGAAGTGACTGCCCTCCAACAGAAATAACCGTTTGAATATTAAGGGAAAAACCAAGTATAATAACTGCCCATTGAAGAATTTTCTTCGAGGTAAAGGTAATTCCCTCTTTCATAAATTCAAGGGACGAAAATTTTGGGAAAATTGCAGAAATAATCATACCGATTACTATTGCAAAGACAGGTGCGCCTATAATATCAAAACTGAAACCGCCTATTGAAAGGCTCGCCAAAAATGTAGAAAGGGTTGCAATCAATGCAGAAAGCACAATACCCGAACCCTTTTTCTTAATAAAATTCATTCTTCTTCCTCCTTATAAAATTACAATTTCACTATATCACATATTGTAGCCAAAGTAAAACCAAATATAGATGATTTCCTGTAATTAACTATAATTAGGTGAATAAAAGATATATTTGATAAAAATATGTAAAGAAAATATATATGGAAACACTGAATAAATCACTTTACACATCTTGTATGCATATTTTCCGCCGGTATGCCCAAAAAATCCTCACAATACACCAGTATTCTTGCGGTTTTTTGAACATACCGACAAAAAATCTGACTGTACAATCTGTGCAAATGATTTAATCAGTGTTTCCATAAATTTTATTAATTTGTCACTTTACAATGTTAGCCTAATAAAGTAAAATATAATAGACGGTTTGTGCCGATAAGCTTGGCACTATATGTACCGCAAACAAGGAGGAAAAAACAATGAAAAAATTAATGGCACTTATTCTATGTATGATTATGGCTGTTCTTGTAACAGGCTGTGGCTCCGAAGGCTCAGGCTCTGACTACAAGGACATTGTTGACAAGGGCGAGCTTGTTGTTGGTATTACCGACTATGCCCCAATGGACTACCAGGACGACAACGGTGAATGGACAGGCTTTGACGCTGAATTTGCAAAGGCTGTTGCTGACAAAATGGGCGTTAAGGTTAAATTTATTGAAATTGACTGGGATAATAAGTTTATCGAGCTTAGCTCAAAGTCTATCGACTGCATTTGGAACGGTATGACAATCAGTGAAGAAGTAATTAACAACACAAGCTGTTCAAAGGCATACGCAAAGAACGAGCAGGTTGTAGTAATGAAGGAAAAGGACAGCAAGAAGTACACAGATGTAAAGTCACTTTCAGGTCTTAGCTTTGCTGTTGAGTCAGGCTCTGCCGGTCAGACAGCCGCTGAGGACAACAAACTTGAGTTTACAGCAGTATCTGCACAGAGTGACGCACTTATGGAGGTTGAGTCAGGCTCTGTTGACGCTTGTATCATAGACAGCACAATGGCTGCCGCTATGACAGGTAAGGGCACAAGCTATGATGACCTTACAAGCAGTGTAACACTTACAAAGGAAGAGTACGGTGTAGGCTTCCGCAAAGGCTCCGATATGACAAAGAAGTTTAACGGCTATATTGATGAGCTTAAAAAGGACGGCACACTTGAAAAGCTTTCTAAAAAGTATTCTGTTGCACTTGCTGACTAACATTTAAACAGGTAGGAACTAAAATGAGCGAATTTCTTTCTGTTACCTTAGATTTGTTGAACGGGTTTTTATCAACCCTTCAGCTCTTTGGTTTAACACTTCTGTTTTCACTTCCGTTGGGGCTTATCATATGCTTTGGCTCAATGAGCCGATTTAAGCCCCTAAGGTGGCTTGTCCGTACATTCGTATGGATTATCAGGGGAACACCACTGCTTTTACAACTTATAATTGTATATTACGGACCGGGACTTATTTTTAACGCAGGACTGCTCCCAAGGTTCAGTGCGGCGCTGATTGCCTTCGTTATCAATTATTCCTGTTATTTTTCAGAAATATACAGGGGCGGTATCGAATCAATCCCCAAAGGTCAGTACGAGGCAGGTCAGGTGCTTGGTATGACAAAAACACAGATATTCTTCAAGGTGGTTTTGCTCCAGGTTATAAAGGTGATTGTACCTCCAATGAGCAACGAAATTATTACCCTTGTAAAGGATACATCCCTTGCAAGAATAATCGCTGTTTATGAGATTATCTGGTCAGCACAGGTGTACATCAAAATGGAGGGTCTTATTTGGCCTCTGTTCTACACAGGCGCATTTTACCTTGCATTCTCCGGTTTACTTACACTTCTCTTTGGCTATATAGAGAAGAAATTAAGCTACTTCAGGAGTTAATTATGGCAATATTAGAGGTTAAGAATTTAAGAAAAAAATTCGGCAAAACAGAGGTGCTGAAGGGCATTGACTTCACTCTTGAAAAGGGTGAGGTGCTTTCCATAATCGGCTCATCAGGCAGTGGTAAGACAACTCTTTTAAGATGCCTGAACTTTTTGGAAACTGCCGAAGTGGGAACAATTTCCGTAAACGGAGAGAAAATCTTTGACGGGGAAGAGAACAAAAGGTACAAAGAGGCGGAAATTCGCAAAAACCGACTTCACTTTGGACTTGTGTTCCAAAACTTCAACCTTTTCCCCCAGTATAATGTACTAAAGAATGTTTCAATGGCGCCAACACTTATGAAGATGGACAGCCCTGAAAACATTGAAAAACACGCAAGGGCTTTGATTGAAAGAGTGGGACTTACAGACAGGATAGACCACTACCCCTGTCAGCTTTCAGGCGGACAACAGCAAAGGGTTGCAATAGCAAGAGCCTTGGCTATGAATCCCGATATTCTGTGCTTTGACGAACCAACCTCGGCACTTGACCCTGAGCTTACAGGCGAAGTGCTAAAGGTTATCCAAAAGCTGAAAAGCTCTGACAGCACAATGATTGTTGTCACCCACGAAATGAGCTTTGCCAAGAATATTTCCGACAAGGTTATATTTATGTCAGACGGAATTATCGAGGAGTACGGCACACCTGAGGATGTGTTCTGTAACCCAAAGTCCGAAAAGACAAAAGCATTCCTAAACAAATCCCTTGAGGGAATAATGTAAAAGAATAACAATCATCAAAAAGGGCTGTCGCAAAGTAACGACAGCCCTGATTTTATGGGAGAAATGTGCAATTTTTTCTTTGTATAATATCAAATAAGATGATTAATAGTTCTCTGCGTGAACCTCAAAATAGCTCTGTGGGTGTGCGCAGGTAGGGCAAATTTCAGGTGCGCTTGTGCCAACAATGATATGTCCGCAGTTTCTGCACTCCCAAACCTTAACCTCGCTCTTTTCAAATACCTGAGCAGTTTCAACATTCTTTAGCAAAGCACGGTAGCGTTCCTCGTGGTGTCTTTCAATTTCTGCAACAAGGCGGAACTTTGCTGCAAGCACAGGGAATCCTTCCTCTTCGGCAGTCTTTGCAAAGCCGTCGTACATATCAGTCCATTCGTAGTTTTCACCCTCTGCGGCAGACTTCAGGTTTTCGGCTGTGTTGCCAATGCCCTCAAGCTCTTTGAACCACATTTTAGCGTGTTCCTTTTCGTTGTCGGCAGTCTTTTGGAATAGGGCAGAAATCTGCTCATAACCCTCTTTTTTTGCAACAGATGCAAAGTAGGTGTACTTGTTCCTTGCCTGTGATTCACCTGCAAAAGCAGCTTCCAAATTTTTTTCTGTCTGTGTTCCTGCATATTTACTCATAAATTTTTCCTCCAAAATATTATTATTTTTTATGATTTAAGGGAATAAAACCTTCTCCCGTAGCACCTATCGGTTACTTAAATTATAACATTATTTTAATATTTTTCAATAAAAATTTTAAAAATTTTCAAAAGTTATTGAAGTAAATATTGTAAAGTGCTACAATATCTCAAGCGGATTTTGTTCTGCGGTTTTATGTTTACAGATTGAATTTTAGTTTTTTCGTACAATGGGGTAGAAAAATGAAAATTGTTACTGTGGATAAGCTCACTCCCGAGGAGTATTTTGAGCTTTATTCCTCTGTGGATTGGATAGGACTGAGATTTTCACAAATTGCAGGAATGTTAGAACGTAGCAGTCACACGTTCACCTTATATGAGGACAAGAATCTTGTGGGAATGGCTCGCCTTTGCGGTAGAATTTCCTCTTTCGTTTATCTCAACGACTTTATCATAAAGCCGGAATATCAAAACGAGGGTTACGGAAAATTTTTGCTGAACTACATAGTTGACTTTATCCGCAACAACAAGCCGGAGGAGAAAAGCGTAAAATTAGAGGTTTTGTCGGCAAGAGGAAAAGAGGATTTCTACAAACACAACGGATTTAAAGGCTTTGATGACGATTACAACGGCAGAAGATTTTTTGCGTATGTAGAATAAATTGAAGTGATTTATTCAGTGTTTTCATAGGTTGATTCGTTGACAGATTACAATTAGTGATATAAAATCTTAATGTATGATTTGTTAAACTGATATTTTTTTAAATTTTGGAGGTACAGATATGAAAAGATTAGTTGGTATTATTCTTTCGGCAATACTATTTATTGGCACAGCCACAGTGGGTGTTGAGGCGACAACGGTAAATGCAGAGGAAAATTCAGTCAATACATCCTCTGTAATTGAAGATTATAACAATGTTCCCATTGGCGACGGAATTAAGGAAGTTACAGAAGCTCAGCCTACATCACAGGTAAGTGAAACCGCAACTTCCCCTACGGAGGAAACAAATCCTACAATACCTGTAATTAGGGAAGAGGTATTTTTAAGTGCGACCTCAACTTCCCTTGGTGTGGGTGAAACATTTGAAATTTACGGATACGAAAAGGACAGCACAGCTTTGCCAGCCCTTGAATGGTACACATCAGACGAAAGCGTTGCAACTGTTGAAAAAACCAATGAAAACAGTGCAATTATTACAGGTGTGGGAGTAGGTAAAGCTGTTATAAAAGGGGTAACTCCCAAGGGACAGGAGCTTGAATGTGTAGTAAATGTACTAAAGGCTCCCCAAAAGGTCACTTTGAGCAAAACTGCATTGCGCCTTGGAAAAGGTGAAAGCTTTACAGTTAACGCAACTATCGACAGAAATTCTTGGTCACAGACTATTGACTGGAAAAGTTCAAATACAAAGGCTGTGGCAGTAACCGTTATCTCAAAAAGCAGAGTGAAAATCACAGCAAAAAATGTTGGTACAGCGGTGATTAGTGCAAAGACCTACAACGGTAAAACTGCAACCTGTAAGGTAACAGTAAAACCGGCACCTGTATCGGTAAAGCTGAATGTAAGCAGTTTGAAGTTGGGAAAGGGAGAGCCCTGCAAAATCTATGAAACAGTGAATAAAAACTCCTATGCAAACTCCCAAAATGTAAAATGGGTTTCATACAACACAAAGGTTGTCACAGTTGCAAAGGCAGAGAATAACAAATGTGTTGTTACTGCAAAGGGTGTAGGAAAGGCAAAAATCGCAGTAAAGCTTTATAACGGAAAAACTGCCTACTGCACAGTAACAGTAAAACCTGCTCCAAAATCAGTAACAATCAACCCCGGTAAAATAGAGATAAAACTGAAAAAAAGTATGACTGTTTCTGCTGTGTTAAGCAAAAATTCCTATGCAAGGAATATCACTTGGAGCAGTAGCAACACACAGGTTGCAAAGGTGGTAAAAACCTCACAAAATAAAGCTAATGTAGTTGCCAAACGCACAGGAAAGGCTGTAATCACAGCAAAGATATATAACGGAATGATTGCAAGATGCACCGTAACTGTGTATAGGGCAAAGGTGTATTTAAGTCCGTCATCACAAAAGGACAATGTATATGTAATCGGCAACACCAACGAAATGGAGCAGTGCTACAAAATTGCAAAGTGCGCCAAAACTGCCCTTGTGCGAAACGGCTTCCTTGTAAAAATGCCACGCAATCCGGAGCAAAGCTATCAGAAAAACACGAAGGAAAGCAACAACTGGGGAGCAGATTTTCATATTCCAATCCACACAAACGGACTTTTCGGCAACACCTTGGGAACAATGGTAATGGTGCGTCAGAAAAAGGGCGCAACCCTTAATATGGGAAAATGTTTGCTTAACTCCGTTGGTGCGGTAACTCCTGGAAAAGATTTTGAGTTAAACATTCGCAACGACCTTTACGAGCTTAATCAGACAACTGCAAAGGCTGTTTATATTGAGGTTGAATATCACGACAATGTAAAGGGTGCAAAATGGATAATTAACAATACTGTAAAAGCCGGCAACTCAATAGCAAAGGGCATTTGCGACTACTACAAAATAAAATTTGTGTGATTCCTGTTGTAAAAAGGATGGTATAAAAACAAAAATGACAGAAATAAAAAAAGGACTTAAGGACGGAATACCCATTGCCCTTGGATACATATCTGTTTCCTTTACATTCGGACTTCAGTCTGTACATTCGGGATTAAGCTGGTGGGAGGCTGTGATGATTTCTCTGACAAATCTCACATCAGCGGGACAGTTTGCAGGACTTGATATTTTGGTAAGAGGCGGTGGCTTTTGGATAGAGATGGCTTGTGCCCAGCTGATAATTAACCTAAGGTATGCCCTTATGTCCCTGTCACTTTCTCAAAAGGCGGATAAAAGCGTTAGGGGTATTCACCGTTGGCTCATAGGCTTTGGAATTACCGACGAAATCTTTGCCGTTGCAATGGGCAACAGTAAAGATGTGAGCAAAAAATACCTTTACGGCTTGATATTTTTGCCCATTGTCGGGTGGACAACAGGTACACTCCTTGGTGCATTGGCAGGACAGATACTTCCCACTGTTGTAAGGGATTCCCTTTGCATAGCAATTTACGGAATGTTCCTTGCGATAATTATTCCGCCTGCAAAGAAGGATTCAGCAATTCTAAAGGTGATAGTGATTTCCGTTTTGATGAGCTGTGCCTTTAAGTGGTTGCCACTGCTAAATCAGGTTTCAAGCGGATTTGTAATCATAATTTGCACAGTTGTCGCATCAATTGTAGGGGCAATCTTTTTCCCCATTAAGGAAGGTGAAGAAGGATGATTCTAAAAGATTTCTTTATCTACCTTTTTATTATGGCAGGTGTTACATACCTAATAAGAGTTTTGCCCTTTGTGATTTTTAAGGGTAAAATTACAAACAGATTTGTAAAAAGCTTTTTGTTCTATGTGCCGTATGCAGTTTTGGGTGCAATGACCTTTCCGGCAATACTTTTTTCCACAGGAAATTATGTTGCCTCGGTTGCAGGACTTATCACAGCCTGTTTACTTGCTTTCAGGGAAAAGAGCCTGTTAACCGTTGCAATTTTTGCCTGTATTTCTGCCCTTGCAGTTAATCTGATTTATATGGCGGTGTAGAGTTTTTATCGTTAATCAAAGTAACAAGAGGGGAATACTTGTGGAAAAAATGAAAGTTAACAACAGGGAATTTAGTGTTATCAAATTGTTGGGTAAGGGAAAAGGAGGATACTCCTACCTTGTGACAGACGGTGAAAATGAGTATGTCCTTAAGCAAATTCACCACGAGCCTTGCAGTTACTATCAGTTTGGCAACAAGCTGGAGTCGGAAATGAACGACTACAAAAAGTTGATGAAAATAGGCATAAGGATGCCCAAAATGCTTGATGCAGATGTTGAAAATGAAAGAATACTCAAGGAATATATCTGTGGCGACACAATGTTTGACCTTGTTTTGCAGGATAGGGTAAAGGAGGATTACTTTGCCCAAATCCGTTCTATGTGCAAGGTGCTTTACAAGGAGAACACCAACATAGATTATTTTCCAACAAATTTTGTGGTGCAGAACGAAAAACTCTACTATATAGACTACGAATGTAACAACTATATGGAGGAATGGAACTTTGAAAACTGGGGAATAAAGTACTGGTCAAAGACAGAGGAATTTCTAAAATATGTTGAGGAACATTAAGAATCACTTTTTGTCAAAAAAGAAAAATAAATAATTTATTAGGTTGACTTTTTTACAATTCTTTTGTAAAATAAAACATAGATTATATTTCGGAGGTAAATATGGACGAAAATTATAACAATCAAAATCCTTATAACCCACAGCCACAGGATAACAATCAGGATACATACAATCAACAGCAGGGTTATTATCAGAATAGTTACAATCAGCCACAAAACGGCTACCAGAACAACTATAACTACAACCAACAGCAGGGCTATCAAAACGGCTATAACCAGCCACAGCAGTATTATCAAGAGCCTGCTGACAACAGCAAAGGTTTTGCTATTGCATCCTTGGTGCTTGGTATTGCTTCTTTCCTATGTTGCGGTACTGTTTGCTCAATCTTAGGATTGATTTTTGGTATTATCTCAAGGAAGAAAAATCCTGTTAACAATAGTATGGCTACTGCAGGTATCGTTCTTTCAATAATTGCTCTTGTGCTTGGAATTATTTTCTTTATTTGGTCACTTGTAGCTTACGGTTCAATTGTCGGAATTATTGAAGAGGCTTATCGTAACGGTGATATAACCTACAACTTCTCTTATTGATTCCTCACATTCTTATAACAGGAGACAGGGCGGACAGAAGTCCGCCCTTTTTGTAAAGAAAAGATATGAAAAAGTATAGTATTTCAAAGAGAATATTGGTTATTCTCCTGCCTGTGGTTGCAGTAATTGCCCTGTATTTTGCGGCGGTATTCGTGGTAAACAATTTTACCTTGCCCCAGTGCCTTACATATAAATATTTTGGAATCTATTGTCCCGGTTGCGGAATGACACGCTCAGTAATAGCGCTTCTCCACGGTGATATTTTGTTATCTTTAAGGAACAATGCCTTAATCATTTTTGGGATTTTGCTGTTGTTAGCTATTTATCTGGAGCTTGTTTTCAAGATCTTTGGCAAAAGATTAAGGTTTCCAATACACAGCAACAAATTCATTATAGGAACTTTGATTTTGATAGGAGTCTATTCTGTACTGCGCAACTTTATCCCGTTTTTAGCACCAATATAAACACTGTGAATTAATATATAACAATGATTTTATCAGCACCCGAAACAGGGTGCTTTTTGCTTTAATATTACAAAAGTAAAATTATATGTTGTTTTCCTATTGCTAAGATGTTATAATGACCGTAGAATGTATTATTATGCCAAAGTGCAAATATGTTCCAAGTTCCCAAAGAATGGAGTTTACTATTATTTTTAGGAGAATAAAAAATGGGAAAAATTAAAATTAGCTATATTGAAGAAAAAGACCTTGAGCTTATTTACCGTCTGTACAAGCATTTTGCTGTTTACGAAAGACTTGAGGACTATCACACAGCCTCTGCTGACGAAATTAAAAAGATGGTTTTTGATGAAAAACTGCTACATATCCTAAAGGCTGAAATTGACGGTGAAATCGTTGGATTTTGTGCATACTACTTCCAAATTGCAACATTCCCAATGAAAAAGGTTATGTATGTTGAGGATATTTATATCCGCAGCGCCTACCGAGGACAGGGTATCGGTACAAAGCTATTTGACGCCTGTGAAAAGGTTGCAAGGGTGCACGACTGTGTTAAGCTAAAGTGGGAGTGTCTTGAATGGAACAAAGAGGCACAGCATTTTTACAAGCATACAATCGGCGGTAAAAAGGTTACAAAGTGGAGAACCTACACCAAGGACCTTTTGGAAAATACTGAAGAAGTAACAGAACAGAATAGTTCTGACGAATAAAATTCCAAATAAGAAAAATAGGTGATTATATGCAGGCTCTCATAACCGGTGCAAGCTCGGGAATGGGTGAGGAAATGGCAAAGTACCTTGCCGGTATGGGTTGGGATTTAATCCTTGTTGCAAGGAGGACAGACAGACTAAAGTCTGTTGAAAATTCCCTGCCAAAGAACATAAAGATAACAATTATTTCTGCTGATTTATCAAACCCCGAAAATGCAAAAAATCTCTTTGAACAGGTGAAAGACCAAAAAGTTGATATGCTCATTAACAATGCCGGCTTTGGCATCTTCGGCGAATTTGCAGAGGTTGACCTTGACAGGGAAATTGAGCTTATCAACACAAATGTTACAGCGGTGCATATTCTTACAAAGCTGTTTTTGCAAAAGTTCCTTAAGGAGGGCAAGGGCAGAATTATCAATGTAGCGTCATCAGCCGGATTTTTAGCCGGTCCTCTTATGGCGTCCTACTATGCATCAAAAAATTATGTAGTCCGTCTTACACAGGCGATTTACGAGGAGCTTAGGCGAAAAAAGTCAAATGTTCACATCAGCTGTTTTTGTCCCGGACCTGTTAAGACCGATTTTAATAATGTTGCCGGTGTACACTTTGCAATAAAGGGCATTGACAGTACCTATGCCGTAAGGTACTGCATTGACAAGGCCTTTAAAAACAAGATGATTATTATGCCCTCGTTTACAATGAAATGTGCAAACTTCCTTATGAGATTCGTTTCTCACAAAATGCTCACAAGGATTAATTATAACATTCAAAAGAAAAAGTAATATGTTTATTTAAGCAGGAGGTTTATTATGGAGGAGAGGAAACATTCCGACAGACCAAGAAGAAAAAGACAGTATTCTATGATACCATTTGTTGCTTTGGGAATTGCTGTTGTGCTTATTGTTTTAATAATTGTAGGCATAACTTCCTGTACAAAGGGTTGCTCTGAGGTCAGCACACAAACAGGGCAGACTCAAAAAACAACTACTAAGCCCGCTGTTAAGGAAAGCGAAAGCACATTCAAGATGTCCATTGCAGGCGACTACATCATTTACAGTTCTATCTACAAGGGGGCTAATGAAAACGCCAACGGCAACGGATATGACTTTAAGCCGATGGTACAAAATCTTCGTCAGTTCACCGAAAAATGTGATGTAAACTACTACAATCAGGAAACCATTTTGGGCGGTACAGAGATGGGACTTTCCGACTATCCGCTGTTTATCAGCCCACAGGAGGCTGGGGACGCTATGGTTGACCTTGGCTACAACCTTGTTTCCACTGCTACAAATCACGCATTAGACGGTGGCGAAGAGGGAATTTTAAATTCCTGCGAATATTGGAGAAATCAAAAGGATGTATTTATGACAGGTACCTTTGACAGTCAGGAGTCAAGGGACGCTGTTAATGTACTTGAATGTAACGGAATAAAGTACAGTATGCTTGATTATACTTATAGTACAAACGGAATCCCATGCCCTGAGGGTAAGGATTATCTCATTAATGTGTGGCCTACCGACCTTGAAATAAACGACCCTGAAAAGGACACAGCATATCAGGAGTATAAAAAACAGGTGAAAAAGGATATTGACGCTGTCCGTGACAAGGTGGATTTCCTAATTGTCTGTATGCACGCCGGTGTTGAGTATATGCCTGATGAGTCAGAATACCAGGACGATATGGCGCAGTTTTTGGCTGACAACGGCGTTAACCTTGTAATAGGAACACATCCCCATGTTATTGAGCCTGCAAGGTACATTGGCGATACACTTGTTTACTACTCAATGGGCAATCTCCTTTGCTCACAGTATCAGGACGAAAACTACAACAAGGTAACAAGTATCCTCGCCACAATGACAGTTAAAAAGACTGTTAAAAACGGAGAAACAAAGATTACATTTGAAGATATGGACAACCAGCTTTTGTACTGCTATTTTGACCAAAACACCTGGAGAGGGCATAAGATTATTCCATTTAGCAGTGAGGAAATCAAGGATTATCTGCCTGACTACAAACAGGTGTATAATACCTACAAGGATATTTTCCTAAAGCTGGACAATAAATTACCATTTGCAAGGTGTGCTGAATAATTATGAAGATAAGATATAATAAGAATAAAGAAATTGTTGACTCAATTAAAAAGGGTCTTGAAAAGACAGGAGGCTATTGCCCTTGTCGAAGAGAAAGAACTCCCGAAAATAAGTGTATGTGCAAGGAATTTAAAGAACAAATTGCAGACCCCGATTTTGAGGGCTACTGCCATTGTATGTTGTATTATAAGGAGAAGTAGCTATGGCTGTTATGAAATTGACGGAAGAAATGTATCACAAAGAGGTTATGGAAACCGAAAAAAAGGTTGTAATTGACTTTTGGGCAGACTGGTGCGGACCCTGTAAGATGATGGCGCCTGTTGTCAAGGAGCTTGCAGAAGAAAATCCTGATGTTAAGGTGTTCAAGGTAAATGTTGACGAGGAACCAAGACTTGCGGATGCCTTTAATATTTCAAGTATTCCAACCATTGTGGTGATTAAGGACAGGGAGATAATCGGCTCGGTTGTAGGCTTTCAGCCAAAGACGCAAATCGAAAAGCTCCTAAAGCTATGTTAAGGTGAATTATGCTTTACAAGGTTGTTGACATCATAGAGCCTGACTTTGGGTGCGAGGGTATTCCCGACGGTGAAATAATTAAGGATGATGTAGTTATCCTTTCACAGGATGGAGAACGGATAACCCTAAAGGCAGAGGACGAAATGCTGTACAAAGAGGGCATTGATGTGGGGAGCAGGGTAAAAATTTGCAACAATAAAATAATTAAGGCTTGATTTTTCTTTCATTATCTGTTAATATGTAAACAATATATTATTCCTATCTGCAAAATAGGAAAAGAGGGATAAAATGAAAGTATCGACAAAAGGTCGCTACGCACTGCGTATTCTTGTTGACCTTGCAATCAATTCAAAGGATAAGTTTATTTCTATAAAAGAAATTTCCGAAAGGCAAAAAATCTCCATAAAGTATATGGAAACCATTGTGGGAATGTTAAACAAAGGCGGTTTTCTCCAAAGTCTGCGTGGTCATTCCGGCGGGTACAAGCTTTCTCAACCTGCCGAAAACATTGTTGTAGGTGATGTGCTCAGGTACATTGAGGGACCTTTGGCACCGATTCCTTGCCTTGAGGGAGAAGTGGTGACTTGCGATAGAGCATCCACCTGCCAAACCCTACCCTTTTGGGAGGGACTTTACAAGGCGGTAACTGCATATGTGGATAATTTCACAATAGCCGACCTGGCAACAATGGGCAACGACTCAAACGGAGATTTCTATTGTATTTAATTAATTATGTATTTGTAAAAGGGCAGTCCGAAAGGATTGCCTTTCTTTATTCCCAAAACCCCAAAAAACAAAAAATATTAAAAATACCCTTGACAACCGGAAAAATATGTGTTATATTCAAATCACACTAAACAGATAGGAAAAGTGTAAATAAGAAAAGAGGTACTATTATGAGCATCAAATTTGACTACTTCGGCAGAATTAACTTCCTGAAAGGACGAATGTGTTGCTGTTGATTTTTCACCTAATTTAAGCAGAAAAATTATAAGACTGCAAAAATCATACAGACAAAAATAAAAAACACATTTTTTAAAAGGAGTAATCAATATGTCAAACAATAATTATAAATTCGAAACCTTACAGCTTCATGTAGGTCAGGAAAGTGCAGACCCTGTTACAGATGCAAGAGCTGTTCCCATTTACCAAACATCTTCATATGTTTTCCGTAACTGTGACCACGCAGCGGCAAGGTTTGGTCTTGCAGACGCAGGCAATATCTACGGCAGACTTACAAACCCAACTCAAGATATTTTTGAAAAGAGAATTGCAGCCCTTGAGGGCGGTGTTGCAGCCTTGGCTGTTGCCTCAGGTGCAGCGGCAATAAGCTACACACTTCAAAATCTTGCCCAAAACGGCGACCACATTGTAGCCGCCAAAAACATTTACGGCGGTACATATAACCTGCTGGAGCATACACTTCCCGAATACGGAATTTCCACAACATTTGTTGACCCATCCAACTTTGATGAAATCAGAGGGGCAATTAAGGAAAACACAAAGGCTGTGTTCATTGAAACTCTGGGCAACCCAAATTCTGATGTAGTTGACATTGAGTCAATTGCAAAGATTGCCCACGAAAATAAGATTCCACTTGTAATTGACAGCACCTTCGCAACACCTTACCTTGTAAGACCAATCGAGTACGGTGCCGACATTGTTGTACATTCCGCAACAAAGTTTATCGGCGGTCACGGCACAACAATCGGCGGTGTAATCGTTGACAGCGGTAAGTTCGACTGGGAGGCATCCGGCAAATTCCCGTCACTTGTTGAGCCAAACCCAAGCTACCACGGTGTAAGCTTTACCAAGGCTGTGGGTCCTGCCGCATTCGTCACAAAAATCAGAGCAATTCTCCTCAGAGATACAGGTGCAACCCTTTCACCGTTTCACGCATTCTTCTTCCTGCAAGGACTTGAAACACTTTCTTTACGAGTTGAAAGACATGTTGAAAATGCCCTAAAGGTAGTTCAGTATCTCAACAATAACCCACTTGTAGAAAAGGTGCATCACCCATCAGTTACAGATGATGAACAGCAGAAAAAGCTGTACAACAAGTACTTCCCTAACGGTGGCGGTTCAATCTTCACCTTTGAGGTTAAGGGTACAGAACAGCAGGCAAAGGACTTTATCGACAACCTAAAGCTGTTTTCACTTCTTGCAAATGTTGCAGATGTAAAGTCCCTTGTTATCCACCCTGCAAGCACAACCCACGCACAGCTTAACGAAGAAGAGCTTGCAAATGTTGGCATCAAGAAAAACACAATTAGACTTTCAATCGGCACAGAGCATATTGACGATATTATTGCAGACCTTGAAAACGGTTTCAAGGCTATTAAGTAAGGAGAGAGAAAAATGAGCATTAAAAAATCTATCATTGAATTAGTAGGCAACACACCAATAGTTGAGCTTTCACATATTGAAGAGCAGGAAAATCTACCGGCAACAATTCTTGCAAAGCTGGAATTTTTCAACCCGGCAGGAAGCGTAAAGGATCGGGTAGCCAAGGCTATTATTGAGGACGCAGAAAAAACAGGTCGCCTTAAAAAGGATTCTGTTATCATTGAGCCAACCAGCGGTAACACAGGCATTGGTATTTCTTCCGTTGCAACAGCCAAGGGCTACAGGGCTATTATTGTAATGCCTGAAACAATGTCAAATGAAAGAAAACTCCTTATCAAAGCCTATGGCGCAGAGCTTGTTCTCACCGAGGGCAGTAAGGGTATGAAAGGGGCAACTGACAAGGCGGAAGAACTTGCAAAGGAAATTCCAAACAGCATTATTGCCGGTCAGTTTACAAACCCTGTTAACCCAAAGATGCACTACGAAACAACAGGCCCCGAAATTTGGAATGACACAGAGGGCAAGGTTGACATTTTCGTTGCCGGTGTCGGCACAGGCGGTACACTTTCAGGTGTAGGTAAGTACCTAAAGGAGCAAAACCCTGACATTAAGGTTGTTGCTGTTGAGCCTGAGGCATCACCACTGCTTTCAAAGGGTCAGGCAGGACCTCATAAGATTCAGGGAATCGGAGCAAACTTTGTTCCTGACACCCTGGACAGAGAAATTTATGACGAAATCATCACTGTTCCAAATGACGAGGCTATCTTAACAGCAAGGAATGCCGCAAAGCAAGAGGGCTTTTTAATCGGTATATCCGCAGGCGCAGCCCTTTGGGCAGGTAAGGTACTTGCTAACCGTCCCGAAAACAAGGGCAAAAACATTGTTGTTGTTTTCCCTGACGGTGGTGAAAGGTACCTTTCAACAAACCTATACGAATAGTACCACACTACATTCCATAATATCGGAAGATAAATTTCACATTACAGCGTACAGTTTTTCTGTGCGCTGTTTCCTTTTGTCTTTCGATAATTATTTCACTATAAGACAGCCTACCTTGTCATTCTGAGGGAGTGAAACGACCGAAGAATCTGAAAGGATAGCAGTAGTGTATAAATCGACACTAATAGGTAATATGAAAGTATGATTTCATTAACAAAATTTGTGGTAGAGGAAGGGGATTCCTCGACAAGCTCGGAATGACAGTGTTGTGGCTCGGAATGACAGTGTGGTGACTCTGGATGACACACAAAGAATTTACTCCGAATTAATTGAATACAAAAAATATATCCGGGAAAAATAACACCGGTGATAATATGAACTCAAAGTCAATTTGGAACGAAAGTGCAAAAATTTCCCAGCGAAAAAGCCTGACCTCCAATATTTCTGCCGATGTGTGCGTAATCGGTGGAGGTATTGCAGGACTTTTAATTGCAAACAGGCTTAAGGATTCCGGACTTAATGTAGTTGTGGTTGAGGCAAAGACAATAGGCTCAGGTCAAAGCAGTAACACCACAGCAAAAATTACCTATCAGCACGGATTAATTTATAACAACCTTATAAGTACCATAGGAAAGGATAAAGCAACTCAGTATGCCGAGATAAACCGCAGAGCTGTGGAGGAATATGAAAGCCTTATAAACCGTCAAAATATTAAGTGCGATTTTGAAAGGTTACCTGCCTATGTTTATTCTTTAGAAGAAAATAATCCTATTTTGGAGGAATACCATTCAGCAAGGGAATGTGGAATTGACTGCTACCTAACCGACAGCACCCATCTGCCCTTTAAAGTGAAACAGGCTTTGGTTTTTAGAAATCAAGCACAGTTTAACCCCGTTATGTTTATTTCTCAACTTGCCACCGAGCTGAAAATCTACGAAAATTCCCCTGTGGTTGAGGTTAAGTCTGATTTGGTAATTACGGAAAAAGGCTCTGTAAAAGCAAATTCAATAGTTTTTGCAACCCATTATCCAATCGTAAACACAAGGGGAATGTACTTCCCAAGACTGCTCCAGTCACGCTCCTATTGTCTTGTAATAAAGGGAGGAAAAATCCTTGACGGTATGTACTATCCTGCCGACAAAGGCGGTCTTTCCTTTAGAAATTATAAGGATTACACAATAGTCGTAGGTGAGGGGCATATCACAGGTGACAACCCAAATGGAGATAAATACAGTCGCCTAAGGCAAAGTGTGGCACAGATTTTCCCTGACAATACAGAGGTTGCCCATTGGTCGGCACAGGATGTTATGTCAATTGATTCACTGCCCTTTATCGGCAAATACTGCGTTACAACTCCAAACTGGTATGTAGCCACAGGCTTTGGAAAGTGGGGAATGTCCCTTTCAATGGTTTCCGCAATAATACTTGACGACCTTATAAACAACCGAAAAAACGGTTACAAAAGTCTGTTTTCTCCACAGCGGTTTCATCCGTCCTCTGCCGATAATCTGTGCAGAATGATGGGTAAAGCGGTTACGGGAATTTCAAAGGAAGTGTTTAAATCCCCAAAGGACAGCATTGAGGATATCCCAACAGGAAAGGGGAAAATTGTGGAGTACAATGGGGAAAAGGTTGGTGTGTATAAGGACGATGACGGAAATATTTTTGCTGTTGATGTGCGGTGTACTCACCTTGGATGTCAGCTGGAATGGAACGGAGATGAAAAAACCTGGGACTGCCCCTGTCACGGTTCAAGGTTTTCCTACAAAGGAGAATTGATTGACAACCCGGCACAGCACCCTCTTAATTTCATTACACCAAAGGACTAAACCACAGTAAAACAGTATCATATTCATCTTTTTTACACATATATTCTACTGTGAAAGAGGTGTTAAAATGTATGTAAAGAAAAATATATCAATACTGTTGGCTGTGGTTATTTTGCTGTTATCACTTCCAATGAGTGTAGGTGCAGTAACCGACAGCGATTTAACAGCCCCAAGTGCCATACTTGTGGATAGTGATAACTTTAATATTCTCTACGAGAAAAATAGTCACGAACAGCGTTCTGTTGCATCCATAACAAAGGTTATGACAGTCCTGCTGATTATGGAGGACATCGAAAAGGGAAAAATCAGCCTTACCGATACCGTAACCGCCAGCGCTCACGCCGCCTCGATGGGTGGCTCCGATATTTGGCTGGAGGAGGGTGAGCAGATGTCACTTGACGATATGCTCAAAGCTACCCTTGTTGCCTCTGCCAATGATGCGGCTGTTGCCCTTGCGGAATACACAGAGGGCAGCGAGGAGGCTTTCGTAAAGCGAATGAACAACCGAGCCAAGGAACTTGGTATGAAGGACACCGTCTTTAAAAACTGCAACGGTCTTGACGAGGATGGGCATCTTTCCTCTGCATATGATGTGGCACTAATGTCGGCAGAGCTGATAAAGCACACAAAGGTCTTTGACTACACATCAATCTGGCTTGATTTTCTCCGTGACGGCAAAACTCAGATTGTAAACACAAACAAACTTCTAAAGTCCTACAACGGTATAACAGGACTGAAAACAGGCACAACAGATGATGCAGGCAGTTGTATCTCCGCAACTGCTAAAAGGAATGGACTTTCACTAATTGCTGTTGTACTTGGCAGTGAAAGCGGAACATCCCGATTTAGGGATGCATCCACTCTCCTTGACTACGGTTTCAACAATTATTCAGTTATAATTCCCAAAGAGAAAAAACTTCCCAAGGTAAAGGTGAACAAGGGAATGGAGGGTGAGGTAGAGGTTTACTCAAACCCTCCAAAATCTGTTCTTGTATCAAAGGGCAGTGATAGCGAAATCAAGGTGAATGTGAATTTGCCCCAAAAAATTGACGCACCTGTGGAAAAGGACAAAAAAATAGGCAATATAACATACAGTATAAATGATAAGGTGGTTCAAAAGGCGGATATTAGGTGCAAAAAGTCAGTAGAGGAGTGCAGTTTCGGCAATTCTTTCAGGTATTTACTCAGCCAACTTATTTCTTTATAAATAATTAATAAATTATTAGGCAAAGTGTTAGTTTTCTGTTGCAAAAAAACACAAAATATAGTATAATAATGCCAATCCATAAAATTATAGGTTGTATAATTCTATTATAGAATTATAAGGAGGAACAAAGAAATGGCGACTAAGTTAATTGACAAATATTTAAATGGTTTTGTCAGCGAACACGAGTACGAGGCAATGGCACCACAGGTAAAGCTTGCCCACAATGCACTTCACACAGGTGAATGTCTTGGCAACGACTTTATCGGATGGCTAACATTACCTACAGACTATGACAAAGAAGAATTTGACCGTATTAAAAAGGCAGCAGAAAAGGTTAAGAAAAATTCCGATGTATTTATCGTTATCGGAATCGGAGGTTCCTACTTGGGGGCAAGGGCGGCTATCGAATTTTTGAAGTCCCCTAACTACAATATGCTGTGCAAGGATACACCCCAAATTTTCTTCACAGGTAATTCCATCAGCAGTAACGCTCTTTCCGAGCTTGTTGAAATGTGCGAGGGCAAGGATGTTTCTATCAATATGATTTCCAAGTCAGGCACAACAACAGAGCCGGCTATAGCTTTCAGAGTTCTTCGTGAAATGCTTGAGAAAAAGTACGGCAAAGAGGGTGCAAAGGAGAGAATCTTCTGCACAACCGACAAGGCTAAGGGTACACTTAAGGAGCTTGCAACAAAAGAGGGCTACGAAACATTCGTTGTTCCCGATGATGTAGGCGGTAGATTTTCTGTTCTCACAGCAGTTGGTCTTTTGCCAATCGCAGTAGCAGGCTGCGACCTTGACGCTCTTATGAACGGTGCTGCCAATGCTCAAAAGGACTTTGACAACGACGATCTCTATACAAATGATTGCTACAAGTATGCCGCAATCAGAAATATTCTCTATCGCAAGGGCTACCAGACAGAGCTTCTTGTTGCTTACGAGCCTGCATTCACAATGATGAACGAGTGGTTCAAACAGCTCTTTGGCGAAAGCGAAGGCAAGGACAACAAGGGTATTTTCCCTGCATCTGTTGTATTCTCCACAGACCTCCACTCTATGGGTCAGTATATCCAAGAGGGAAGACGCACACTCTTTGAAACTGTTGTTCAGTTTGGCAAGGTTCAAAGGGAAATCACTTTGGGTACAGACCCTGAAAATGTTGACGGTCTTAACTTCCTTTCAGGCAAGACAATGGACTTCGTTAACAAAAAGGCTTTCCAGGGTACAGTTCTTGCTCACAACGACGGCGGAGTTCCAAATATGGTGCTTGATGTTGAGGCTATGACAGAAACTGAGCTTGGTTATCTTATCTATTTCTTTGAAAAGGCTTGTGCAATCAGCGGTTATCTCCTTGGAGTTAATCCATTTAACCAACCGGGCGTAGAATCATACAAAAAGAATATGTTTGCTCTCCTTGGTAAGCCGGGTTACGAAGACCGCAAGGCTGAATTGGAAGCAAGACTTAACTAAGGAAACACTGAATAAATCACTTCACACATCTTGTTTGCATATTTTCCGCCGGATAGCCCAAAAAATCCTCGCAATACGTCAGTATTCCTGCGGTTTTTTGAACTAACCGACAAAAAATCTGACTGCACAATCTGTGCAAATGATTTTAATCAGTGTTTCCTAAGAACTAATTAAACCAAAAAATAAAATCCTTAAAGGAGGACGACAAAATGGTAACTTTACTAACAGGTAAAAAAGGTTCCGGAAAAACAAAAAAATTAATCCAAATCGCTAACGAGGCTGTTGCAGCCTCCAGCGGTAATGTAGTTGTTGTTGAGAAAGGCTCAAAGCTTACATATGATGTAACTCACAAGGCAAGACTTATCGACACCGACCACTATAATGTAAGCGGATACGAAATGCTATTCGGCTTTTTAAGCGGTATCTGTGCAGGCAACTACGATGTAACCGACATCCTTGTTGACGGTACATTCAAGATTTGTCCAGAGGGCATTGACGGACTTGAGTCTTTCGTTAAGAAGGTGTCAACCCTTGCCGACGACACAGAAACAAAGATTACATTCCTTATCTCTGCCGCCGAGGAAGACCTCCCCGTAGGCATCAACGCAGTTTGCGAAAAGGTTTGATAATCTGATTTATTAGAATCAAAAAGAATACAAAATAAAACCAGCCACATCATTTTTGTAATGGTGTGGCTGGTTTGTTGATTTAAGATTAAAAATTGATTAAAACTATACTTTGTTAATATTCTTTTTTAATAATACTTCCTGTTTTAGAATCGAAATAAAGTTTTGCTGGTTTCATAGAATGATTTCCTAAATAACAGCACTCAACAATAATTTTTTTATCTTTTATTTTTACATTGGTTGCCCAACCGAAATTCTCGTCAGAAATATCCTTTGATTTCCAAATAATTTTTCCTTTTGAAGAAATTTTATAAAGTCTATCTCTATTTTCTCCATTGTATCCAATAACATAACAAGTGTATGAATTTGTAATTGATACCATATGTCCGTGTCCTGGTACTTTTTTGACTGTATGCATCTTTTTGCCTGTATTTTTGCTTAAGATATAAAGCTTTGTGTTATCAAATACATAAACTCGGTTATTCTTAACAACACACTTTAGGGGTGAGGTGTCTGCAAAAAAGTGCTTTTTCGTTTTAAAAGTCCACACAGTATGTTTTTTAGCAGATAATCCTTTAACAATCATATACCCTTTTGAATAATTATCTGTCATTATTATTTTATGTGTAACCTTTGTTACTTTTTCTTTTGCTAACACATCATGATTGTTCAGCCCAAAGCAAGAAAATATACATAAAAAGGATAATATGATGCACATAAAAGTTTTTTTATTACTAATCATTTTGACACTCCTAACTTAGAATATAGAGACATTTTTTAAAAATTAAAGTTTAGGATAATTTATATGTTTTTATAATACCTTTTTCAGTAGTGATAAGAGTATTACCTCTAGTCCAGTAATTTCCATGAGTCCACCTACCGTTAATGCTAACTGTTCTAAGGATTTTATATGTATTGTTGCCAATTTTTTGTGAAATCAGTTTTGTTCCCGACAGTTTATACACTCTAATTTTGTTCGTGTAACTCTCTATTGAATCATTGGCAATAAAATAAATACCGGAACTTTTGCAGTCCCCAATAATATCAAAGGCTAATCTTCCGCCTGTTCCTTTTATTTCTTCTTTCTTTCCTGTTTTCAAATTGAACCTATAGTAAGTTGAACCTGTCCTGCTGGAGTTAATTATACTATAGTAAGCATACTTGTTATCTTTGCTAATAAACTCCAGATAAGCATTATTAGGCAATTTTTTTGATTTGGTAATCTTATGCTTGCTATTTATAAAATATATATAATGGTTTGTTGTGCAACCTTTTAAATCAATCTTATATGAATGTATAGCAATTGAGTTTGTTGATTTTGACATATTATGTGCCGAACAGAGATTAAGTACCTTTTTGATTTTTCCGGTTTTAAGATTCAAACAGTATACAGTTCTTCTTGTTTCCTCACTAACTGTTACCAATAATTCAGAGAAATATATGCGACCATTCAGATAACTATACACTCCTGCCGGATGATTTCCACTTACACATTTTACTTTTTTTGATTTCAAATTGATTTTCATCATTTTTGTGCAATACAAACTACCAACAGGTGCTGTACCATAGTAGAGATTTCCGTCATAACAAGCAATTAATTGCACCGGTCCCTTGCCATTTTTTATTTTTTTCAGACCTTTTCCACTTGTTTTGATGGAGTATATTGAGTACCTATATTGACTTGGATCACCCGGTGAGGTAGTTGCAAAATAGATTGTTTTACCATCAGATATAAATAGTGTTCCATCTCCTCGATACTTTGAGGTGATTTTCTTCCATTTTGAGGTAGGGGATGTGGTAACGAAAATACCACTTTCGTTTGCCAAGATATATTTTCCGCCGGCATAGAGTATACTGCTGGAATAATTTTTTGTGGGGTCGCTCATTTTAGAAATTGCAGCCTCAACAGGTACTGATGACATAATAATCGTTAGTACAACTAAACATAAAATCAAACACTTATTAATCTTTCTCAAAATAATTCCTCCTAAATGATTTAGAGTTTACTTATTAAGCATGTCCTAATTTATAATATTTGTTATTTATATTTACTTGTGATTGTAACACATCTGTACCATCCACCGTAACCTACTGAATAAGGTATAAAACAAACAACACATTTTTTGCCGGGATTAAGATAGAATTTGTATTTACTTACATTTTTTGTTTCTTCTTTGTAATTTGATATATGGTCTTCCCAAAGCTCGTTTCCGTATTTTTTCTTAAGTTTATTTTGGACAGTTTTTCTCAAATTTTTTGTGCTGTAATTGCAAACACTTTTTATACCTAATTTTTTACCGGTTTTGGTGTTAAAGGTCAGTCCATAGCGATCTGTATTACTTACACCTCCGGCAAACCAATAGGTTGTTATTCTTATACTAATAATGTTATTTTTGTTGTATGTAACCTTGGACTTGGCAGTCAAATAGTAAGTAGCTTCCATATTAGTACATTCGGCGTAATTGTAAATATCGTTTATTTTTTTTGAAAAAGATTTGTAATCCTTTTCTATTGCTTTGTTTATCTTTTTTATTGCTTTTGATTTTCCTTTTAGCTGTACCTTGTTATAGTACACCTCTGCGGTGACGCCTGAATCAAATTTTTTGGATTTATCAATTTTTACAATACTGTATTTTGCTTTCTTTGTCTTGCTTTTTGCTGATGCCGAAAGACCTCCCGCATAAATAAATACAAACATATTCATCAATACGGAAATAATAATTGCTAAACCGGTTAATCTCTTTGTAGTTGTCATTTTGTTAATTCTCCTTATGATTTACTGATATGTTACAAATATATTAGTAATTTTATCATAAATATGTTCATAATGTCAATAGAAACTAATATCAAAATATGTTGTAATGGACTCAAAGGACTAAGTTGATTTTATACCCTATTTTTCCGAAAAAACTGTTATTTTGTATTGACAAATCTGTACTCTTTATGTATAATGTTAGTCGGTGTTTACTGGGGAAGGTGTATTTATGATTCTTAACTTAAAGAGTGTTTTCCTTGAAGAAAACAGCAAAAAGGATTTTGAATGCTCACTTTCTATGTCTGACATTGATATTGGCGGAGTTTTTCCATTCGTTTCTCCCGTTATGGTAAAGGGTGAGGCTGTAAACAAAGCCGGTCTTGTTGACATTTATTTTGATGTAACCTTCACCTACAACCGTCCTTGTGACAGATGTTATAAGGAAGTCAGTAGGGTTTTAAATTACCAGTTCAGTCATCGCCTTGTGGTTTCACTTGAGGGTGATGATAATGATGATTACATCGAAACTCCGGACTTTACACTTGATGTTGACGAGCTGATTCGGTCGGATATTATCCTTGATTTGCCGGTGAAGTACTTGTGCAATGAGGATTGCAGGGGGATTTGCCCAAAGTGTGGCAAGGATCTTAACACAGGCGACTGCAACTGCTCAGATAAAGAAATTGACCCTCGTCTTGAGGCATTAAAGGAATTATTAAAATAGCATATATTACAGGAGGAGATTATAATGGCAGTACCAAAGAGAAAACATTCACACGCAAGAAAAATGAAGAGAAGATCCAATGTTTGGAAGTTAGACGCTCCTGCTCTTGCAGTTTGCCCAACATGTGGCGAGTACAAGGCTCCACATAAGGTTTGCAAGAACTGCGGTCAGTACAACGGCAGACAGGTTATTGCAGTTGAGGCTGAATAATCCGAATAAATAAAAAACAGACGGATTAATTTCCGTCTTTTTTTATGCCGATAATTTTTAAATAATATATATTAATACTTTCATTTTGTGACAAAATAAAGTATAATGAAGTTAGAGTTTTGAGTTTTGAGTATTTAGTTTTTAGTTTTTAGTGAATAGTAAAATGAGTGGTAAAAGGTTAGAAAAAATTGTAATGAAACGGGAGGAAAAATGTCAACACCGATAGTAGCCATTGTAGGCAGGCCTAATGTGGGCAAATCAACATTATTTAACAAATTAATAGGTGAACGCTTGTCCATTGTTGATGACACACCGGGCGTTACAAGGGATAGAATTTACGGTGAATGTGAATGGAACAACCGTAAAATCAGGATAATCGACACAGGCGGTATTGAGCCTTACTCCGACGATATTATCCTAAAGCAGATGAGAAGACAGGCAGAACTTGCCATAGACACAGCAGATGTAACTATTCTTGTTACAAATGTCCGTGACGGGGTTGTTGCAACTGACGAGGAGGTTGCTCAAATGCTCCAAAAAAGCGGAAAGCCTGTTGTTCTGTGCGTCAATAAGTGCGACAAAATAGGCGAGCCTCCTGCTGAATTTTACGAGTTTTACAACCTTGGTCTTGGTGAACCTGTACAGGTTTCATCAATCCACGGAACAGGCACAGGGGACTTGCTGGAGGAGGTTTGCAAGTATTTACCTCCCCAAAGTTACGAGGATGAAAACGAGGATATAATTTCCGTTGCGGTTATCGGAAAGCCAAATGTGGGCAAGTCCTCACTTATCAACTATATCACCGGTGAAAACAGATGTATTGTTTCCGACATTGCCGGCACAACAAGGGACTCCATTGACACTGTTGTGGAAAACAGTTACGGAAGATTTAACTTTATTGACACCGCCGGAATGAGGAAAAAGGCTCGTGTATATGACGATATTGAAAGGTACAGCATCATAAGAGCTCAAATGGCCATTGACAGATGTGATGTGTGCGTAATTATGATTGACGCTGAGGTTGGCTACACCGAGCAGGACAGCAAGGTTGCCGGTATGGCTATTGAGGCGGGCAAGGGTTGCATTATTGCGGTTAATAAGTGGGATGCCATTGACAAGGACACCCACACAATGAACAACTTTAAAAAGACCCTTGATACAGAGTTTGCTTTTATGAGCTACACACCTTATATTTTTATCTCTGCAAAAACAGGTCAAAGGGTAGACAACCTGTTTCAGCTTATAACATCAGTTGCGGCTAACAATGCAATGCGTATTCGCACAGGTATGCTTAACGATTTGTTAAACACAGCCACAACAAGGGTACAGCCTCCAACAGACAAGGGCAAAAGGCTGAAGATTTACTACTGTACCCAAGCCTCTGTAAAGCCTCCGACATTCGTGTTCTTCTGCAACAACAAGGAGCTTTTCCACTTCTCCTATCAAAGATATTTGGAGAACAGAATAAGAGAAACCTTTGGGCTTGAGGGTACGCCAATCCGTATTATAGTTAGAGAAAGAGGGGAAAAGAAATGATATATTTGGTAGTGGGTATTCCCTGCATTATTTCTGCTGTTCTTGCCTATCTGTTCGGCTCAATTAACACCGCAATTATCGTTACAAAGATTGTGACAAAGGGCGGAAACATCAAAGAGATGGGCAGTAAAAATGCTGGCTTTACAAATGTTTTAAGATGTGTGGGTAAGGTGCCTGCCATAATCACCATTGTTTGCGACTTTTTAAAGGCTGTTGTGGCTGTTTATGTATCTGTATTAATTTTTAACTTCGGTACACGAGTTGCATCCCTTGCACTACTTGGCAGCAGTATGGATATTTGGCTCAACACCAACTACACAACACTTGTGTCAGATGCATCAGAGGTCTGCAAATATATTGCAGGTTTCTTCTGCGTTATCGGTCATATGTTCCCGATTTACTTTAAATTTAAGGGTGGCAAAGGCGTTGTTGCCGCCATTGGTATGATTCTTGTTTTGGACTGGAGAGTATTCTTAATTGTCCTTGGGTCTTTCCTTATTGTCTTTTTGTTCACAAGGATTATTTCCATAAGTTCATTGTTCGGTTCCCTTATTTACGGTCCGGCAACATTTGTGATTACATATTTCTGTGTTTACAAGCCCTACCTTTCAGTTGAACTTCATTCCTTTGGGTATGTACTTGTGGTTTCGGGAATTGCACTGCTTACAGGACTTGTGATTATCATTAAGCACCACGGAAATATTGGCAGACTAATTCGTGGAGAGGAAAAGAAAATTACCGCAAAAAAATAAATTTTACATAAAAGGAGTAATACTATGGACGATTGTATTTTTTGCAAAATTGCATCGGGAGAAATCCCCTCAACAAAGGTTTATGAGGACGACAAAATACTGTGCTTTAAGGACTTAAACCCTATGGCGCCTGTTCATATTTTGTTTATCCCAAAGGAGCATATTTGCTGTGCCGACAAAATTGACGAAAGCAATTCATCCCTTGTAGCACATATCTTTGAGGTCATTCCAAAGGTTGCAAAGGATTTGGGACTTGAAAACGGTTATAGGGTAGTTACAAACTGCAAGGAAGAGGCAGGACAAACTGTGTTCCATTTGCATTTTCATCTGTTGGGCGGTAAAAAACTCAGCACAGAGATGGCATGAAAAATTCCTTCAAAAATTAAGAGGTTGGTATGGAAAGTTATAAAATGAAAATAGCAGGCTGTGAAAGAAGTCTGCCACTTTGTAAAATTAACGACAAGCTGACAATCGCAGCATTTGTTATGTTCGGTGATGTGGAAATAACCGTGAAGGCAACCCAGGAGCTACTTAAAAAGGTACCTGAGTTTGATGTTATTTTGACTGCTGAGGCAAAGGGTATTCCTTTGGGTTATGAGATGGCAAGACAAAGCGGTAAGCCATATGTTGTTGCCCGTAAGTCCGTTAAGGCATATATGAATAACATTGTTTCTGTTGAGGTAAAGTCAATTACAACAGCAGATGTTCAGACCCTTTACCTTGACGGTGACAAGGCAGAGCTTTTAAAGGGTAAAAGAGTTTTGATTGTTGATGATGTTATCAGCACAGGAGAAAGCCTTTCTGCACTTGTAGAGTTGTGCAAGGAGATTGGCGCAAATGTAGTTTCCTGTGCAACAGTACTTGCAGAGGGCGACGCCGCAGACAGAGATGACATTGTTTACCTTGAAAAACTTCCTCTGTTCTTTACATAATCAAAATACTATTTTAGTTACACGGAGTTTATCTTATGAAGCGAATGGGAGCGTTATTGGGCATTTCAGCACTTGTAACGCTTTCACTCGCTTATTTTTTCGGGGAAGTATTTGCAACAGTTCTCGCCTGTGTTTGCACTCTGTTACTGATATTTTCCTGTGTGCTTAAAAAGTACAGACGAAACAAAAGAGTTAAGGTGATTTTCTCAACTGCCATAATTTTTGCCTTGATTTTTATTTCTTTTACGGAATTTTATTACAAACCCATTGTATATAATTATTCTGATAAAGAATTAAAAATCAGTGCAAAGGTGGAGGATGCACCCTACGAAAGCTTTGGAAATTATTACTACTACCTTAAAACCACATCCATTGATAATGAAGATAAAAGCATAAAAATTCTGCTTAAATCAATGAACGATTTAAAGGCAGAGCTTGACGACTGCATCAGCTTTTACAGTAAGCTGATGGTAAATACAAATGATTATTACAAAGCAAAGGGCTACTACCTTTACGGTGCTGTTGACGAAAAGGACAGAGTTTTGGTAGAAAAAGCTGACAGCCACTCATATCGTTACTATCCCTATCGACTTAGAGCTATTCTTGAAAGCAAAGTTAATTCCTATATGAATGACGAAAATGCAGGAATTTGCAAAGCAATAGCCTTTGGTGACAAAAAGTCAGTTAATCCCAATGTCAAGGAAGCTTTCAGCAGGGCAGGACTAAGCCATATACTTGTTGTATCGGGACTTCATATGAGTGTTGTATCAATGATTATCCTATTTGTACTGAGAAAAATCTTTAGGAAGAGATATGTGTATTGTCCCTTAACTATTCTGTTTGTGCTGTTCTATATGGTGATGACAGGACTTTCCTTTTCCATAATCAGAAGCGGAATAATGATGATTATTATTGTTGCAGGTTTAATGCTTAAGGAGGAGTCAGACCCACTAAATTCTTTAGGAATTGCAGGACTGTTTATTGTCATCCTTAATCCCTATTCAGCAGGTGACATTGGACTGTTACTGTCCTTTAGTGCAACACTGGGGATAATCCTTGTTGCAACACCTTTGAGTAAATATGTAATCGCAAAGTTAAAATTCTCTAACAGAATTATAATTTTTGTAATAAACATTATTGCAGTTTCAATTTCGGCAATAATATTCACAACTCCTTTGCTTATAATATTTTTTCACAATATTTCCCTTGTGCAAGTCTTGGCTAATCTATTAGTAAGCCCTGTTTTTGAGCTTTTACTGTTGGTGATTATTTTTGGCAGTATCCTTGCCCTTACCGGAATATCCTGGCTTTATACGCCGTTTTTGTTTGTCGCCAACGGACTTGCCTCATACATTAATTTGGTTGCTGATATTTTGGGCAAGCTCCCATTTAGCTATGTAAATGCAGACAAGTTGTATGTGTATGTTTGGATGGGCTTGTGCCTTGTTATGACACTATGTATAATTCTTATTAAGAATTATAAAAAGACTGTTCCCTTGGTAGGTTTAGTCTGTGTTTTAGTTTTGCTCATAGGCATTGTGACAGATTATTTTTTGAATTACAACCGTTGTATTCTAAAGGTATATGACTGCGGAAACGGCATAACAGCCACAGTTACACATAAGGGTAAATCAGTTGCTTTGTCCTGTGGCGGAGATTTTGACTATAACTCAACAGATGCTCTGATGGACACAGGTGAAAGCTACAACCTCCTTAGCGTTACAGATAGGACTAAAAACAGGAACAGATATTTTGATGAATTTTCAGAAGTATTTGACTTGGGGAGTGTTTTGATATATGATAATTCTGTTGACTTAACTAAGAATAACAACAGCAAAACCACCGTTTTTCGCAAGAACTATAAAGCGATAGTTGGGGAAATGAAAATTGAATTTATAGTAAATAATAACAAGGTGTTCACCTACCTTACCTGTAACGGAAAAACCTTGCTTATTCTCCCACGGTATGGTGACTGTACAAACCTTGACAAAAATTACAGAAGTGCCGATGTGGTAATTGCAGACTCCCCAAACAAAAACGATAAATTGATTAGTGCAAACCTACTCATACTATCCTGTGACGAGGAGTCTTTTCCTGAAATATGGAGCAGGATACATATCAATTCAAACAGATTATACACAACATACAACGGGGACTTTTCTTCAAAACTGGAGGTGTGGTAAATGGTGTTAAAAGAACGAGATATAAAAAAGCATATTAAGGACAAAAATTTCGGAAATATATACTGCTTTTACGGTTCGGAAAAATTCCTTGTGAAAACATATACCCAAAGACTGGTTACTGCCATTATGGGTGAAACTCCACCGGAATTTAACTTCCACAATTTTGACAATAACTGTAATGTGGACGATATTGCTGTGTCTGCCGATATTATACCCTTTATGAGCGAATACAACTGTGTAAAGGTTACTGACCTGAATATCGACACCCTTGTGAAGGCTGACTTTGAAAAGCTAAAGGAGATAATAGGTAATGTTCCTAAAACAACGGTGATTATCTTCACTTTCCCCACACTTGATATTTCAGGGAAAAACTTTTCCGCCTTTATTAAATTAATTGATAAGCTTGGTGTTGTTGCAGAACTTCCCAAATACGACTCCAACGCACTTTCAAAACAGCTTGTAAGCGGTGCATACAAAAGGGGATGCCCTCTTACAGCGGTTAACGCAGGGAAAATAGTTGACTACTGCGGAACAGACCTTACTATGCTTCAAAATGAGCTTGACAAGCTGTGTGCCTATGCCGACGGAAAAGAGATAACATCAGAGATGATTGATTTATTGGTGCATATCAACCTTGAAACAAAGGTTTATTATATGGCTAACGAAATTATCGCAGGAAATCTTGACAAGGCGTACAAGGAGCTTGACATTCTCTTTTACCAAAAGACTGAACCCATAGCCATTGTAAGCGCTATTGCCGGTGCATATATGGATTTGTACAGGGCGAGGATAGGCGCAGAAAGCGGAGTGCCTGTGGCAACAATAGCCAAGGATTTCAGCTATGGAAACAGAAAGTTTGCCCTTGAAAAAGCCTCAAGGACAGGCAAAAGAATTTCTACGACCTCACTTAGAAAAAGCATTGACGAAATCGCAAACACAGACTACAAGCTGAAAAGCACCTCTGCAAAGGAGAGGACTCAAATTGAAAAGCTGATAGCAAAGCTGTCCATAATCGCAAAGGAGAATTGCTATGCTTAAAATCAAAGAGGCTGTTATCGTTGAGGGCAGATACGACAAAATCAAGCTTAGCGGAATAATTGACGCACCAATTATAGAAACAAACGGCTTCAGAGTTTTTAAGGATAAGGAAAAGCAGTCCCTTATAAGACAGTTGGCAGAAAAACGGGGCATACTGATAATAACCGACAGCGACTCAGCAGGATTTGTAATTAGAAATTTCCTTAAGGGAATTATTCCCGAAAAGAATATTAAACAGTGCTACATACCACAGCTAAAGGGTAAGGAAAAGCGAAAGGCAAAGCCCTCAAAGGAGGGTATCCTTGGAGTTGAGGGGATAGAGGACAGTGAGATAATCTCTGCAATAAAAAAATCAAATGCAACAATAGAGGGAGAAGTACCTCATAGAATTTCAGAGATTACAAAAAGTGATTTTTTTGAACTGGGTTTAACAGGCAGACCAAATTCAAAGGAAAGGCGTGAAAAGGTGCTAATGCATTTCAAAATGCCCACCTACCTTTCAACAGGGGCAATGCTCTCTGCACTAAATGTCCTTGTCACAAAGGATGAACTGGAAAAACTTTTAAATGATATGGAATAATAAAAATCACCACTTTAGACAAAACTAAATGTGGTGATTTTTATGTGTATAAAATGGGATGCAGTGGTATTTCTGCTGGGTGGGGTGTCCTATTCCCTGATAGAAATTTTGTGGAGGGGTTACACCCACTACACAATGGTGCTACTTGGCGGAATTTGCTTTTTGTCCCTTTACAAGCTGTTTAATGTAATGGAAAAATACTCTCTACTGGAAAAATGCGTCGCAGGAGCAATATTAATAACAACACTTGAATTTACGGTTGGGTGCCTTGTCAATCTTGTTTTTCATATGAATGTGTGGAATTACAGCAGAATGCCCTTAAATCTTCTTGGACAGGTGTGCCTTGTGTACAGCACCCTTTGGGGATTTTTGTGCATACCAATTAATTTTCTCACAAAGAAAATACACTCCGTTGCGGATATATGAATTAAAGGTAAAATAACACACAAAAATGCCGACTGTATAAAACAGTCGGCATAAATTATTTCTTGTATGGAATAATTACTTATTCTGAATAGCCTCGTCAATAGCTGCGGCTGCCTTTTTACCGGCACCCATAGCCAATATAACAGTAGCGGCACCTGTAACTGCGTCACCGCCTGCATATACAAATGGTCGGCTTGTAAGTCCGTCGTCGTCTGCGATAATTCCGCCCCAAGTCTGAGTGTCAAGTCCCTCTGTTGTCTGCTTGATAAGTGGGTTAGGGGAGGTACCGATTGACATAATTACACAGTCCATAGGAATTGTAAACTCGGAGTCTGCCTTTACAACAGGTCTTCTTCTTCCGCTTGCGTCAGGCTCGCCAAGTTCCATCTCAACACACTTGATGCCTGTTACAGCGTCATTCTCGTCACCGATAATCTCTGTTGGATTGGTGAGTGTGCGGAAGATGATACCTTCCTCTTTAGCGTGGTGAACTTCCTCTGCTCTTGCAGGAAGCTCATTTTCAGACCTTCTGTAAATGATGTTAACCTCTTCAGCACCAAGTCTTAAAGCAGACCTTGCAGCGTCCATTGCAACATTACCGCCACCAACAACAGCAACCTTCTTTGCGTGCATAATTGGTGTTGGGCTGTCGCCCTTGTACGCCTTCATAAGGTTAACTCTTGTGAGAAATTCGTTAGCAGAGTAAACACCGTTAAGGTTTTCACCCGGAATATTCATAAATCTTGGAAGTCCTGCACCACTGCCGATAAATACAGCCTCATAGCCCATATCCATAAGCTCGTCAATGGAGAGTACCTTACCGATAACCATATTTGTCTGAACATCAACACCTAAATCCTTTAGGTTGTCAACTTCCTTGTTAACAATAGCCTTTGGAAGTCTGAATTCAGGAATACCATACTGCAAAACACCGCCTGCTGTGTGAAGAGCCTCAAAGATAGTAACCTCATAGCCCTTCTTTGCAAGGTCGCCTGCACAGGTAAGACCGCTTGGACCACTTCCGATAACAGCAACCTTGTGACCGTTAGATTCAGGCTTAACAGCCTTTTCTGTGTTATGCTCGTTGTGGTAGTCAGCAACAAATCTTTCAAGTCTGCCGATAGCAACAGGCTCAGTCTTGATGCCACGAACACACTTTGCCTCGCACTGTGATTCCTGAGGACAAACTCTACCGCAAACTGCAGGCAGGGAGGAGCTTTCGCTGATTACCTGATAAGCGCCCTCAAGGTTTTCTTCGTTAATCTTCTGAATAAAGTCAGGAATGTCAATGTTAACAGGACAGCCTGCAACGCAAGGCTTGTGTTTACAGTTAAGGCATCTGCTTGCCTCGTCAAGAGCCATCTGCATTGTGTAGCCTGTGGCAACCTCTAAAAAGTTTTTTGCCCTGACCTGTGGGTCCTGCTGTGGCATTTCTGTTCTTGGAATTTTCATATTTGGCATCTTATTTTACCTCCTTATTTAGAAGGTTGCAGCTTTCTTCGTAAGCATGTCTTTCAAAGTCCTTGTACATCTGACCTCTCTTGATAGCCTCGTCAAAGTCAACCTTGTGACCGTCAAAGTCAGGACCGTCAACACAGGCGAATTTTGTTTCGCCGCCAACTGTAAGTCTGCAACCACCGCACATACCTGTTCCGTCAATCATAATTGGGTTCATTGAAACAACAGTTTTTATGTCGTGCTTTTTAGTGAGCAGACTAACGAATTTCATCATAATCAGTGGACCGATTGTGATAACCTCGTCATATGTGTTTCCTTCTTCAATAAGCTGTTCAAGTGCATTTGTAACAAGACCCTTTTCACCATAGGAGCCGTCGTCAGTCATAAGCTTAAATACATTTGAGTGACTCTTGAACTCATCCTCAAGGATAACAAGGTCCTTGTTTCTAAAGCCAACGATTGAGTGAACCTCAACACCCATATCGTAAAGCTTTTTGGTAACAGGGTATGCAATAGCACATCCTACACCACCGCCTACAACAGCAACCTTCTTTAGACCCTCTGTTTTGGTTGGTGTGCCAAGAGGTCCAACAAAGTCCTGAATGTAGTCGCCCTCGTTAAAGGTGTTTAACTGATTAGTAGTAGCACCTACAATTTGGAAAATAATTGTAACTGTGCCATTTTCTCTGTCATAATCAGCAACGGTTAGAGGGATTCTCTCGCCGTCTGCGTCAGTTCTGAGAATAACAAACTGACCCGGTTCTGCTTTTTTTGCGATTAGCGGTGCGTCAATAACCATTTTTGTAACGGTAGGGTTGAGCACCTCTTTTTTTAGAATTTTGTACATATGTATATACTTCCTTACATAGTTTTTTACCATACCCTAATTTTACACCATTTGAATACCTTTTGTCAATAAAAATAGGGGTGTATTTATATGGAATTTGTGTGAAATTACATATTTTTGACAATTTTTTATCGTAAACATATAGGGCATATCATAATACTAATACTTAATAAAAAGCAGACAATCTTTGCGGTCTAATTTCCAGAGTACTGCGTTGTCGTCCTTGCAAGGCGTCAGCCTTGCGGCGTCCTCCGCCTTGTCCTCTGAAAATTATCCTCGCAAATATAAGGCTACTTTCTATCAGGTATTAGTATAAGATACACCCTATATGTGGTTACACATTTACCTTGCATTTACTTTGCAACAGAGTTGAGGTACTCAACAACCTCTTTTTCTGTTGTCAGCTTCATAGCCTTTTCTGCCACTTTCAAAGCCTCTTTTTTGCTCCAAAGTGAGATGATTTTCCTTGTCTTTAAAACAGATGTTGCACTGACGGAAAATTCATCCAAGCCGAATGCCAAAAGTATTGGAATTAGCAGTGGGTCGGCAGCAGCCTCACCGCACATACCAACAGGGATGTGGTTTGCGTTGCCGTCCTCAATGGTCTTTTTAATCATCCTTAAAACAGCAGGCTGGAATGGGGAATAGAGGTAGGCAACATCAGGGTTTCCTCTGTCAACAGCCATTGTGTAGCCTGTAAGGTCGTTGGTGCCGATTGAGAAGAAGTCAGCCTCCTGTGCCAAAACATCTGCAATAACTGCGGCGGCAGGAGTTTCTATCATAACACCGATTTCAATATCCTTGTTGTATGCTATTTCCTCTTTGTCGAGGTCAGCCATAATCTCCTTTATCAGTGCTTTTACACCGGTAAATTCTTCAAGACAGGTTACAAGGGGAACCATAATCTTAATGTTGCCAAATGCACTTGCCCTCAACAAAGCCCTAAGCTGTGGCTTGTAAATGTCAGGTCTGTTAAGACAGTACCTGACTGCTCTAAAGCCCATAAATGGGTTGTCCTCTTTGTTTAGTCCAAGGTAAGGAATGTCCTTGTCACCGCCTACATCAAGTGTACGGATAATGAGAGGCTTGTCACCAAGCTTTAGTACAGTTTTCTTGTACGCCTCAAACTGTTCATCCTCACTTGGCTGTGAGGTGCTGTCCATATAGAGGAACTCTGTTCTGAAAAGTCCCACACCCTCACCTGTTTTGGAGATAACAGCGTCTGCGTCGTCAGGCTTGCCGATATTACAGCAAAGCTCCACCTTAACGCCGTCTGATGTAACGGTTTCTTTGCCTAAAAACTTCTTTAGCTCTTCCTTTTCCTTTTTAAATAGGAGAGTCTTGTCCTTGTAGGCAGAAATTTCACCTACACTTGGATTTTCGATTACCTCACCGTGACTGCCGTCAACAATGATTTCGTCACCGTTATTAAGTATCTCAAAGGCATTATCAACGGACAAAACAGCAGGAATTTCCATAGCCCTTGCCAAAATTGCAGAGTGGCTTGTTTTTCCGCCGATTTCAGTTACTATGCCAACAATATTTTCCTTTACAATGCAGGAGGTCATTGACGGTGTTAAGTCCTTTGCAACAAGGACTGTACCGGCAGGAGCAGACGCAATATCTACCTCTTCCTTACCGAGCAATGTGGCAATAAGTCCTGTTTTGATGTCCTCAATGTCGGAGGCTCTCTGCTTTGTCAGTTCGTCATCAGCCATAGAGAATATGCCGATAAACATATCGCATACCTGCTCCACAGCCTCTTCGGCACAGCTTCCGCTTGTGATGTTACCCTCAATAGAACTGCTCATTCCAGGGTCTTTAATCATAAGGAGATGACCAAGGAGGATTTCTGCCTCTTTTTCTCCCACAGTATTTTTAATGTTCTCCGCCTGCTTTTCTGTCTTTTTGCAAAAAGCCTCCAAAGCCTTGCGGTATCTTTCTATTTCAGCCTGAGTATCAGTGATTTTTTTCTTTTCGTATTCAAGGTTAACCTCCTCAATAAGCATAACCTTGCCAATGCCGATACCCTCTGATGCGTTAATTCCTTTTAGCATATTTTCACCTCAATATGGAGAACAGGAGAATTATTACCTGAATAATCCTCCTGTTTTGATAACTAAACTAATAATTTATTTGTTATTCACCGAAACCGCTTTCGATAAGCTGAGATGCTTCCTTCATTGCTGCCTCTTCGTCAGCACCGTCAATCTCAAGTGTGATTTCTGTACCGCACTTAATACAGGCTGCGATAAGGTTCATAATGCTTTTACCGTCAATTCTGTTTCCGTCCTTAACAACGGTTACGGAGCTTTGGTACTTGCCCATAGCAGTGGTAAAAGTTCCGGCAGGTCTCATATGAAAACCTTGACTATTAGTAATAGTAAATGTTTGTGATATCATTTTAATTGCTCCTTTGAATCAAATCTATCACAAATATTATACAATATTAGTGGATTATTATCAATATATTATTTGAATTTGTAATAGTTATTTTGTGGTTTTTTATTTATTTTGCCCTTTTCTTCATAAGTAATGCAAGCATAAACATACCGATTACTGCACCAACTGCAAGAGCGAGGATGTACCAGTACCAGTTGCCAACAACTGCAAATACAAACACACCGCCGTGAGGTGCTCTAAGTGAGCAACCGAGGAGAGCTGAAAGTGCACCGGCACTTGCTGAACCTACAATACAGGATGGAATAACCTGAAGTGGATGACCTGCTGCATATGGGATTGCACCCTCTGTGATGAATGAAAGACCCATAATGTAGTTAACAGTTGAGTTCTTTCTTTCTTCTGCTGTCCATCTGTTCTTGAAGAATGTGTTTGAAAGTGCGATTGCAATAGGAGGTACCATACCGCCAATCATAACTGCTGCCATAATTTCGTATGCGGCTTCGGTCTGTAGTGAAAGCATACCTGATGCAAATACATAAGCTGCCTTGTTGAAAGGACCGCCCATATCAATAGCCATCATACCGGCGAGAAGTGCACAAAGAGGAACCATAAGTCCGTCAACCTGGCTCATTGCTGTAAGAGCGTCTGACATACCTGTGTTAATCCAGCCCATTACAGGGTTAACAGCACACATAATTACTGCGATTCCGCCAAGACCAAGTAGTGGGTAGATAAGTACAGGCTTGATACCCTCAAGGGAGTTAGGAAGTTTGTCGCAAAGCTTTTCAATTAAGAGCATCATATAACCGCCTGCAAAACCTGCAAGAAGTCCGCCCAAGAAACCGGATGGAATTGCACTTGCAACGCCTGCAGCAGCTGCAGCCTCACCTGTAAGTGCAGTTGGGTTTGCAAATGTTGCACCGCTTGTTGCAAGGAAACCGCCTACAAGACCAACAAGTAAGCCCGGTCTGTCGGCAATACTCATTGCGATAAATCCGGCAAGAATTGGAACCATTAGGTTAAAGGCAAGACCGCCGATAGTCTTAAAGAATGCGGCTGCCGGTTCAATAGTACCAAAGTCACCACCGCCTGTTGCACCGTGACCTGCGATTGTATCAATAAGGAATGCAATTGCAATGAATATACCGCCGGCTACAACAAATGGGAGCATATGGGAAACACCGTTCATAAGGTGCTTGTAAATCTTTCTTCCTGCACCCTCACCGCTGTCGGAGGTGGATTCAGCCTTTCCGCCGTGGTGGTGATAAACAGGAACGCTGCCGCTTTCGATTTTTTCAATCAATTCCTTTGGCTTGTGAATACCGTCTGCTACCTTTACAGAAAGAACAGGCTTTCCGTCAAATCTTGCCATTTCAACATTTTTGTCAGCGGCAACGATAATTCCGTCACAGTTTGCAATTTCTTCTGCTGTAAGTACATTCTTTGCTCCGCCTGAGCCATTTGTTTCAGCCTTGAGAGGAAGCTTCATCTCTTTACCTGCCTTTTCAAGTGCCTCGGCAGCCATATATGTGTGGGCAATTCCTGTCGGACAGGCTGTAACAGCCAAAATTCTGTAACCGCCCTTTTTATCTGCCTTTGGGGCCTCGTCAGGATATTTTACCTTTTCAAAGCGGTCAATAGCGTTAATAAATGACTTTTTGTCCTTTGCGTTAAGCAGCTGATTTTTGAAGTCCTTGTCCATAAGCATTGTCATAAGTCTTGCAAGTACTTCAAGGTGAACATCACCGTCGTTAGGTGCTGCTATCATAAAGATAAGGTCGGATGGCTTTCCGTCCATTGCCTCATAGTCAACGCCGCTTGGAACAGTTACAGCTGCAAGTGCAGGTGCCTTTACAGCGTCACTCTTTGCGTGAGGAATAGCAATACCCTCGCCGATGGCTGTTGTTCCGCTTTTTTCTCTTGCTAAAATCCCCTCTTTGTAAGCCTTAGCATCCAAAAGATTACCGGCTTTGTCGTGCAAGGCTACAAGCTTGTCAATTGCTTCGGACTTTGAATTTAGCTTTACGCCTAATTCGATACAATCCGATTTTAGTAAATCAACGATTCTCATAAAATTTCCTCCTGTATAAAATTTAGATTTTTGTAAGTAAATCCATTACTTCCTGTTTTGTTGCCAATCCTTCCGAAAAGGCTGATGCACTGCCTGAGGCAGTTCCCATTCTTAGGGCGTGTTGATAGTCGCCCTTTTCAAGATAACCTGCCAAAAAGCCTGCCACCATTGAATCTCCGGCACCCACAGAGTTTACAACCTTACCCTTTGGTGTGCCGATTTTGTGAGCAATGTTGTTTTCGTCAACGAGAACAGCACCGTCACCCGCCATAGAAACAAGTACATTTTTTGCACCTTTTTTCTTTAGCTCTCTTGCGTAGTAGATGATTTCATCATCATTCTTTAGCTGAATTCCAAAAATTTCCCCAAGCTCGTGATTGTTTGGTTTAATTAGGAAAGGCTCGTATTTCAGTGACTTTAGCAGTAAATCCTTTGTTGCGTCAACAACAAACTTTATCCCCTTGCCGTATAGCTTACTCATAATCCTTTCGTACATATCAGATGGGAGAGATGCAGGGATTGAGCCGGCAAGTACAAGGATGTCACCCTCCTTAAGGCTGTTAAGTTTCTCAAAAAGCTCCTCGATAGCCTCATCAGAAATTTCAGGACCTCTTGCATTAATGTCGGTTTCGGATATTCCCTTGATGTTAACATTAATTCTGGTGTTGCCCTCTTTCAGTCTGATAAAATCGGTTTTTACACCCATTTCTGCAAGTCCTGTCCTTAGTGCTTCTCCTGTGAATCCTGCTATAAATCCAAGGGAAGTGTTTGGGATTTCCAAATTTGTAAGCACTCTTGAAACATTTACACCCTTGCCTCCAAGGTTCATATATTCCCTTGTTGTGCGGTTAACTTCGCCAATGTTAAAGCTTACAAGCTCCACTACATAGTCGATTGCCGGGTTAAATGTTACGGTATAAATCATTCGCCTACCTCCTTTACAATGGAATAGTTTTTATATTCTTCATCAGACAACTTGTCTGTGATTATGCAGCTTCTGTTCATTGCCCCAAAGGAAACAGCAAAAACTCTGTTGAACTTACTGCTGTCTGCAAGAACATATGTAATGTAACTGTTTTCGTATGCCTTGTTTTTCAGTATTGCCTCGTCAATGTCAGGTGTGGTAAGACCACGGCTTTTGTCAATTCCATTTGCTCCCAAAAAACATTTTGTGAAATTATACTTTCCAAGATTTTCAACTGCTGTAACACCTACAATAGCCTCGGTTGTAAGCTTTAGCTCTCCGCCGATTACAAACGCTCTAAGTCCTTTGTAAATCAACTTTTTTGCGTGAACAATGCCGTTTGTTACAAATGTTGCCTTTGATGTGATTGGAATAAAGTTAATCAGCTTTTCTGTGGTTGTACCTGCGTCAATAAAAACAAAGTCGTCATTGCGGATAAGGGTTGAGGCGTATTTGCCGATAAGCTCCTTTTCCGTCATATGGTGTGTTGACTTAGTTTTAATGTCCTCCTCGGTGCTGATTACTCCGCTATCACTTTTTTTGGCGGTAGCACCTCCGTGAACCTTGTTCAGTCGTCCCTGATTGCTCAATGTGTTTAAATCTCTGCGAACAGTTGATTCCGAAATTTCCAGCAGTGAGGCAAGCTCCTGTACGGTAACTGCCTTTTTACCCTCTAAAATAGAAAGTATTGCGTTAAATCTTTCTTCGGTAAGCATCTAATCACCTTCTGTGCTTTAAATTATACACAAAAAAATACTCCTGTCAATAGAAATTAGTTATTTTTTATTAATTTTTTTCAAAAAAATTCAAAATAAATCAAAAACAATCAAAATTACGGCGTAAAATTTTAAAAACAAGCAAATAATCTTGGCAAAAAAGAAAGTAAATTTATTATTTGCCTATTATATTATGTGTAAAATTATATGTAGATTTTATTAGGCGGTATTTTATACAAAAGAATAAGCCGAGCAACTTTTGGTTACTCGGCGAATATTTTTGATACATACTATATAATAAAGAAAAAAACAATGCCCAACACAGAGCTGACTAAAAAACCTCCCAAAACATCAGAAACATAGTGAACCCCCACAACAGGTCGTAAAAGTGACAGAAAAGCAGAAATTACCATGCTGATTATACCTAAAACAGGATTTATATATAGAAAGGCATAGGAAATTATAAATGCGCTGGCTGTGTGTCGTGAGGGAAAGCTTTTTCCCTTGGTGTCCTTTGGGAAAACAGGAGTGAAGGAGTATTTCTCATATGGTCTTGGACGGTTTATGAGAATTCGCATTACTGTCACCGCCAAAAATGTTACTGCCGGTATGGTCAAAACCTTAATAAAACGCAAATCCCATATTGCAACAAGGTAAATTACCATTATTGGATACCCCAAGAACAAAACAAGTGGTAAAATTTTGTAAAGAAATTTTATTACATTATATAGTGTCTTATTATTTTTGATTGCAGTTGTTGTTTTGATAAATTGTTTTTCCTTAATTTTAATCACCCTGCTTTTTGTCATTTGGTCTTAAAAAGTCTATTGCTCTTTCGTGATCGACTATATTTGCAGTTTTATACTTACCGCCGTATTCACCGTCAAGAGTCCACTCAATTTCGTTTTTGCCTTCAATTCTAAATCTGTTGCTCCTTGCATAAACGAAGTGCTTGCTGTTTAGCTTGCTTGCAAGTGCGTCGTTGATTGTTTCCTGAAGTTCAATAAGGTTGTTTGGTTTTTTAACGAAAACCGCCTCAAACTTTCCGTCATCAAGTGCAACAACATCTTTTCCGATTTTAATAATACCACCAACAGAAAAAGTGTTGCATATCATTCCGTAAATAAAGTTTCCCTTAATTTCGCCCTTTTCTGTTTGAATTGTGACATCAATTCCCTTTATCTTAGGCAGACTCTTAATTGCCTCAAGTACATAGGCGGTTTTACCAAGTATATTTTTAAAGTTTTGTGATGTGGTGTAGGCAACCTGAGTAAAAGCTCCAAAGCCTGCAATATAGTTGAAATATTTTCCGTTAAATTCTCCAATGTCATAGGGGAAAATTGTGCTTTCGGCAATACTGTCCACACATTCGGTAATGTTTTTTGAAATTCCCAGTGAAGTTGCAAAGTCGTTTACTGTTCCGCTTGGTATGTATGCACAGGGCTTTCTGTATTTTTTATCAACATTCATATACCCTGTTGTAACTTCATTTAAGGTACCGTCACCGCCGGCACAGACAACCATATCAAAGTCCTTTATATACTTTTCAATAAATTTTGTTCCGTCACCTCTTGATGATGTTGGTATAGTCGTCACAATACCCTCTTTTGAGATGGTTTCTATTATATATGAAAGCTTTGATTTTATTGCTCCTTTTCCCGATACAGGGTTATAAATTAACAAAATCTTCTTCATCACAATTACCTCATTCTATATTGATGTAATTATAACACAAAACAATCTCTTTCACAACGAGTCAGGAGATAGTAAAAATTGCTTTTTGCCCTAAACAATAAATTCGAAAAAACCACTATACATCGGGCTTTTGTTCACCTTTGATTAACCTTAATATAACACTGTTATAATTATACTTGTGCAAAGTGCACAAAATATGGAAACAAAATTCTATGCTGTAATAAAAGTTTAATGCTTTTATTTCTCTTGTACAGGTAAACAGAAAAGTGTACAATGTACTTGACGAAATTTGTGAACGGGGTGATGGCCATAAGAAATTGTTACGGAACACTAAAAGGAATTTGTATATTTAGAAAAATTCGGAGGATTTTATGAAATTAACAAAGAAAATTATGAAATGTAACAAAAGAATTACCAGCGTTTTACTTTCAATCACAGTATTGCTGACAGCCTTTTCAATTCCTGTTGTTTCTGCTGTTACAACAGATGTTGAGGACAGCAAGGCAAATATCACAGAAACTTCTTCTTCTGCAAATCAGTACGGCTTACAGGATAATATTCAGGACGGAACAATGCTTCATTGCTTTAACTGGAAATATACCGACATTAAGGCAGAGCTAAAAAATATTGCCGAGGCAGGCTTTACTGCTGTGCAGACTTCTCCTGCTCAGGCTAACAACAACTCCGGCACATGGTACTGGTTGTATCAGCCTCGTGGATTTTATGTTGGCACAAACGACCTCGGAACTAAGGAACAGTTAAGGGATTTGTGTACAGAAGCCCACAAGTACGGAATCAAGGTTGTTGTGGATGTTGTTGCTAACCACCTTCAGGGTGACCACTACAACATTGTTGAAGACCTTAAACCAAGCCAGTACTGGCACCACAATGGTTCTGTAGGCAATTGGAAAGACAGATTCCAGGTAACCCACGGTGACATTGGTATGCAGGACATTGCAACAGAGAACTCCTATGTTCAGCAGTGCGTTAAAAACTATATTGATGAATTAAAGAGTTTGGGCGTTGACGGTATGCGTTTTGACGCTGCAAAGCATATCGGACTTCCAAGTGAGGGAGATGACTTCTGGTCTGTTGTTACAAGTGACAAAAGCCTTTTCTACTATGGCGAAATATTGGGCGGTCCTGACGACAGAGAAACCGGCAACGAGGAACTGATGAAGGAATATACAGACTATATTTCCGTAACCGACAGTGGTTATAGTTACGACAACAGAATTGCTTTTGATTCAGGCAATGCTCCAAGCACCAAAGGTAACTGGGCTGTAAGAGGTGTAAGTGCCGACAAGCTTGTATATTGGGCAGAAAGCCATGATAACTGGTCAAATAACAGCGACTTTGGATACTCCTGGAACATAAGCCAAAATAATATTGACAGAGCATATGCCATTGCAGCAGCCCGCAGCGGTGCAACAGCACTTTACTTTTCCCGTCCTTCAACACACGATAAAGAGAACATAAAGGCGGGTAAAAAGGGTAGCACACACTTTACAAGTCCTGAGGTTGCGGCAGTAAACCACTTCCACAATGCAATGGTGGGTCAAAAGGATAGTTATGTTAATTCCAACAACTGCGGTGTTGTTTGTCGTGAAGAAGGTGCTGTTATTGTAAAGGGTAGTGGCAGCGGACAGGTAACAGTTACAAATGCGGGAGGCACCACAAAGCCGGGTGTATATATTGACGAGATTACAGGCAGTAAATGGACTGTTACACCAAGCACCATTTCAGGTACAATCGGCTCAACAGGTATTGCAGTAATCTACAATCCCACACTTTCAGCATTTAACACAATTTCTCAGGCAGGCGGTACATTTAAGAGCGAAACCCTTACCCTTACACTTGGTCTTGAAAATGCCACATCAGGTACATATCAGATTGATAACGGTGCTGTTCAGACCTACACAGGCACAAAGACAATTACAATCGGCGAGGGTGTAAGCTACGGTTCTACAATCACCTTAAAGCTGACAGCAACAGGTGAAAACGGTACAACCGAAACATCCTATACATTTAAAAAGGTTGACCCGTTAGCTGTGAGGGTAATCGATTTCTCCAATAAAAACACAGTATATCTTTGGAATACTGCATCTTGGAGCACACAGAATTGTTACAGCTGGCAAACAGGCCGTGACGGAGCCACAGCTTGGCCCGGCTCTGCAATGACAAAGGTTGATACCTTCGGCGGTTATGACCTTTACAAGTTTACAGTTCCGTCAAACGAAACAAATATTATTTTCAATAACGGCAGTACCAAAACTGATGATATGACCATTCAGACCGGTACGGTTGTGTTTGATAACGGCACAGGACAGTGGGTTGACGCCACAACTATGGACGAGGATGTTGAAGTGTCAACCGACCCAATAGTTACAACAAGCGGAACAAAACCAACAACATACACTACAGTTTCACAGACTAACCCAACAACAGTGGGAGAAGAATACTCGTATGGTGATGTGAACCTTGACAAAAAAATTGACATTCGTGATGTTTCCGCAATCCAAAAATTCATCAGCAGTCACATTACTTTTAGTGAAATTCAAAGGATTGCCGCAGATGTAAATGCCGACGGATATATAGACATCAGTGACGCAACACTTGTTCAAAAGTATGTTGTAGGTAAAGTGAGCAGTCTCCCTGTAGGTTCCGTATTCTATATCGGACAGACTACCGCTTCTCAAACAACAACATATTAAAGCACCACAACAGTAACTTATACACAGCCTACAACAAATGCCGATAACAAAAATTATTTGTACTTTAAAAATACAGATAACCGGACGCCATATGCCTACTACTGGGGTGAACACAACACAGAACTAAATCTTGGACGGGAGTAGAAATGGAAAGCATCGGCAACAATGTGTATAGAATAGAAGCTCCTGTTGAGGCTAATTACATTATCTTTAGCAACAACGGAAGCTCACAAACAGCAACCATCAACATTGAGGGCTAAGGAAAGATTTATCAAAACGGTGGTTGGTCTGACTACAACGGATGATTTACATTTACTTATTTTAGGATTTATAGTTAATGCACAATTACCCCTATGGTTAATTCCATAGGGGTAAATTTTTTGCGTTTTTCGATTAATAAGCATATACCTACATATCAATTTCCACATTGTACTCACGGAACCAGTACTCCATCTCAATTATGTAAGCCATAATCTGTGGTGCTCTCATAAGCTGACCGTACCAGGGTGTTTCAATCTCGTCAGGATGCTCCATAATGTCCATTATGCCGTCCCTGTTAAGCAGCTGACCAAAAACGCTGTCCTTCTTGTTAAGTATGTCAAGCACCTTGTTGCTGACAATTTTCATATACACAGGGTTGTGGGTTTTTGGATATGGACTTTTCTTTCTCCAGCAAATACTATCGGGTAGAATATCCTCAAAAGCCTTACGCACAATGCCCTTTTCACGACCGTCAAAAGCCTTCATCTCCCAAGGCATATTGTATGCATATTCCACAATTCGGTAATCGCAGAACGGCACTCTCACCTCAAGACCGCTGTACATACTCATTCTGTCCTTACGGTCAAGAAGGCACTGCATAAAGTAGTAGAAGTTAAGCACAAACATTTCCCTCATTCTTCCGCTTACCTTTGTGTCGCTCCTCAGCTTGTCGGTGCGTTTGCAGGTTTGATAGTACCTTTCGTGAACATATTCCTCACCGCCCTTAAGTATTCCGTCCTTAAGAATTTTTCTCCTTATTGTCTGATCCTTTGACCAGGGAAAGCACTGTTCAAAAAGTATGTTTTTGTTGTGATACCAAGGGTATCCCCCAAACAGTTCGTCTGCACATTCACCTGAAAGGGCAACGGTGTAATCCTGCTTGATTTTTTTGCAAAACAGCAGTAGGGAAGAGTCTATGTCTGCCATTCCCGGCAAATCTCTTGCAACAGTTGCGTCATACAAAGCATCAGCTAAGCTTTGGTGGTTCAGTATTACCTCGTGGTGTATGCTGTGGGTGTTTTTCACCATAATTTTTATGAAGTCGTCATCTCTGTTTGGCTGAAAAAGGCTCTTCTGAAAATACTTGCTGTTGTTTTCGTATTCAACGGAGTAGGTGTGTATTCTGCCCCTGTTTTTCTCCCTGTAATGAAGGGACGCAACCTTTGAAATTATGGAGCTGTCCAGCCCTCCCGAAAGGAAAAAGCAAACAGGCATATCCGACACAAGCTGTCTTTTTATTGAGTCTGTAATTAAGTACCTTGTCTTTTCTATAGTCTGCTCCAAGTTGTCGCTATGCTCACGAGCCTCCAGCTTGAAGTAATATTCCCTGTGAAGTCGTCCGTTTTTGTAGGTTGCCATTTCACCGGGACAGAGCTCCTCAATGTCCTTAAATACACCGCAACCGGGAGTTCTTGCAGGCCCCATAAAGAATATTTCGTAAAGTCCCTGTTCATCCACAGTTGGCTTTACCATTCCTGTTGCCAAAATGGACTTTATTTCAGAGGAAAATATTATTCCTGTCTTGTACTGGTGAAAGAACAGCGGTTTTACACCAATTCTGTCCCTGCAAAGGAAAAGTTGCTTTGTGTTCATCTCATATACTGCAAAGGCAAAAATGCCGTTTAGCTTTTCGGCACATTTTTTGCCCCATTGTATGTAGGCTTTCAGCACAACCTCTGTGTCGCTTCTGCCACGGAATTTGTATCCTTTTGCACTTAGCATAGACCTGACCTCGTCTGTGTTGTACAGCTCTCCGTTATATACAATGGTGTACTTTTTGTCCCTGAACTGCATTGTCATTGGCTGAGTTCCGTTTTCTCTGTCTATTACCACAAGCCTTCTGTGAATAAGGGCAACATTCTTTGTGATGTACATTCCGTTTTCGTCAGGCCCTCTTTTTTCCAATGTTGATGAAATTCTGCTGAGTACCTCCCTTTTCTGTGAAAAATCAATGCTCCTGTCAAACCATCCTGCTATTCCGCACATAAATTAACCTCCTGCTTATTTTTGTGATTTTGCTTGATTGACATTAAGAAAATTACTGAAAGTATGATGACTGCACCTGCTCCCCAAAGTGTTGAGTAAACTGCCGGATGGGGAGGACTATCCATATTTCCAAAGGTTTCCTGTGCAACGGGGAAAATTCTTAGGAGTATATGGAGGGTGAGTCCTGAGAACACACCCTGTAATGCCCTCATAAATACGAAGTATGCTTTATTTATCTTTATATCCTTTACTATTGCAAAAATCTGAAAATGCACGCAAATTCCGCCAAAGCCGATTAATGCACCCACAAATTCAAATCTCATATCACCTGCGTAGTTAATCATTCCTCCTGTAATTTCAAGCATTGACGCAAAATATCCGTTCCAAAAGGGAACAAGGCTTAATAGGTTGTTTATCACAATGAAAAGCACAACAAAACCGCACATAGACATCGTAGCCTTTACTGCACCCTCTGTGGAAGTCACGAGTGCCTCGCCAACACTCTTTTTTTGCAGACCGCCGTTAATTTCAGCACAGTCAAAGGTGTTTTTTCCCTGAATAAAAAATGTAAAAAGCACCCCAAGCATATTTGAAAAAAACAGCATAATCCCAAGAGCCTTGCTATGAAAAATCCCCTGTCCCACAAATGTAATCATAAATCCGGGACCTGCCCCAACACAGCAGTAGCAAAGTTTTTTTGCCTCATCATATGAAATTTTCTTTTCCCTGTACAGAGTGCTTACGGTTTTGGCTCCAACAGGGAAACCTCCAATAAGGCATAGTATCAGCGCCAAAATTCCGTTTTTGCTTATCCTTATAAGCCGACTGACTAAGCCAAGCCTTTTTGTAATAATGCTCAAGCAGTCACTTTCCACAATAAATGTACTTAAAAATAAAAAGGGGAAAAGTGAGGGCACAAGCACATTGCCACAGGCGTTTAGTCCGTCTGTTACACTCTGCTTGTAGGTTGATGTATAAAACAGAAGGACAGCAATAAAGGCAATAGATAATAAAGCAGTACATAAACGGGTAAAAATATTTAAAGTCTTCACCTTTAATATATATGCAATCTGTCATAAATATAACTTTACTTTCGTAAAAATAAGTGAAAGAAGGTGCAAGATGAGAAAGCCGAAAGATTTTGAAAAACTCATACCCGCAACACTCTCATCAGGACTTCCCGTTGTTGAGATTAAGGGAAACAGGGAAATGACCATTGAGGGAAGTACAGGAGTGCTGAAATATGAGCAGGAGAATATTAAGATAAACACAAAAATGATGGTTATTTCTATAAAGGGAAGGAATTTAAAGCTAAAGTATCTGTCCTCATCTTCCCTTGTAATCGAAGGAACATTCCTTTCAGTTGAATACATAATGTAGGTGTTGTTTTGATATTAAAGATAATCAGGTTTCTCCGTGGATATGTTTCTGTTTTTGCCAGCGGAAAATTTACGGAGAGGTTAATTAACATACTGAACAAAAACGGATTTTTATATTGGGATATTCTTCCTGTTAACGGAGGACTTACTCTGTGTATGCCTGTTAAGGACTACAAAAGGCTAAGGCATTACCTAAATGAAACAGGCATTAAAACAAGGGTGAAAAACAGATACGGTCTGCCCTTTTTAATAAGGCAGTACAGGGGCAGAGCAGGTCTGCTAATAGGTGCTATATTATTTGTTCTCCTTTTATTCCTTTTTTCAAAATTTATTTGGATAATCAATGTCAGCGGAAATAAAGAAATTCCCACCACCAAAATTTTAAGTGTGTTAAGGGATAAGGGCGTTTACAGCGGTGCCTATACAAATGGAATTGATGTAAAGGCAACAGGACGAAAGGTTGTTGAGGAGTTGCCTGAAATACGGTGGATTTCCATAAACATCACCTCCTGCAAGGCTGACATTGAGGTTAAGGAAAAGTATCAACCGCCAAAGAAAATGCGCAGTAAAAAGCCCTGTAATGTAAAGGCGAAGAAAGATGCCTTAGTAGTAAAAACAAATGTGCTTAACGGCACTAAAATGGTTAAGAAGGGCTCTGCTGTTATCAAAGGTCAGCTACTTGTCAGCGGTGTAATGGTTGACGCTCAGGGCAACAGCCGAATTGTTCCGGCAGAGGCAGAAATTTACGGAAAAACTCACTACAAAAAAACATTTAAGCTCCCCAAAACAAGAGTAATGCCGTTGAAAACCGGAGAAACTATGGAACGGAGAAGAGCAAATCTTTTATGGTTTTCTTTTCCTGTTGACTTTGACTCTATCCCATGGCAAAGCTACTATTCCGTCACAAAAAGAGAGGTTATGGAGCTTAACAAAACCAATCTTCCCCTTTTCATAACAAGGGAATACATATCGGGAATTGAGAACAAAGAAATTTCTTTAAAAGAAAATAAAAAATCGCTAAAAAAATATGCCTCCCTGTGGGAAACCTTTTGCCTAAAGGGAAAGGACATAGAAAAACGGGAGTATAATTTTTATGAAGATAAAAACTACTACTATATGAACACAAAATATACAGTAGTAGAAAACATTGCAGAAACATCTGAAATTATTGTTCAGTGATGTAGAACTGTTGCCTAAAAACATTCTTTTGTGATATAATTGAACATAGTAAGAAATATAGTAAGAGTTAATCAAATCCATATTAATAGATAAAGGCAAGTAAGCCAAAGAAAAATGAAAGTTGTGTTGTAATGAGAATTTTGTGTATAGGTGATGTAGTAGGCAAGGTTGGCAGCGAATTTTTGCGTCAAAGACTGCCTTCCCTTAAAAAACTGAAAAAAATAGATATGACAATTTGTAACGGCGAAAACAGCAGTGACGGTAACGGAATTACACCATCATCAGCCGACTATATTTTCTCCAGCGGAGTGGATGTGATAACCTTGGGTAATCACGCCTTTAGACGAAAGGAGTTTTATTCCTACTTAGACGAAAAGGAATACATCATCCGTCCTGCAAATTTTCCCGACTCTACAACTCCGGGAGTGGGTTACTGCATATTCGATATGGGCAGAATTTCCGTTGGAGTCATTAATGTTATGGGAAATTCCTTTATGGACAATATCCTTGACTGTCCCTTTAAGACCATGGATAAGGTTTTGGAAAAGGTTAAGGACTGCAAAATTACAGTTGTAGATTTCCACGCAGAGGCAACAGGTGAAAAAAGGGCAATGGGCTTTTACCTTGACGGAAAAGTGTCGGCGGTTTTCGGAACACATACCCATGTTCAAACAGCAGATAACGAGATTTTGCCAAATGGAACCGGCTACATCACAGATGTAGGTATGACAGGACCTGTAAATTCCGTTTTGGGTGTTAAGCCTGAAATAATCATAAGCAAACTAAGGAACAAACTTCCTCAGCGGTTTGATTACGCAGATGGCGACTGCAAAATGGACTGTATTATATTTGATATTGACGAAAGAACCGGTAAAACAGTAGATACGGAAATTTTGGAATTGCGATAATCTTTTACTAAATTTCATATTACCTCTTGAAATTACCATAAATTTCTAATATAATGTAGATAAATTAATTTTACGGAGGCATAATATGGAAACTTTAAAGGTATCAGCAAAGTCAGTAACAACATCTGTTGCCGGGGCTATTGCAGGTGTTATCAGAGAAAACGGAGAGGTTGAAATTCAGGCTGTGGGTGCAGGCGCAACAAATCAGGCGGTAAAGTCCATTGCTGTTGCAAAGAGCTACCTTGCCCCTGAATGTGGCATAGTTTGTATTCCTGACTTTGTAAAGGTGAAGATTAACGACGAAGAAAGAACAGCAATCAGCTTTGTTGTAAAAGCGGTAGAGGAATAAAACCTTTCTGTAGTATTGCTTGATAAATATAATAATATTGTCTAATATTGATAAGGAAATTCGTAATATTTACCTGATTTTTTTATAGGGCTTGCCTTGTACAAGCCCTAATTTTATGTTATAATCATATGGTATGAGAGAAATCACTGTGTTTACAATATGCGAAAATGATTTTATATGTAAAAAGATTTAATCAGTGTTTCCAAAATTCGTTCACCAAGGATAGGATGTGATGAAATGATTAACGGTAATATTTTTAGAGATGCAATCATTTCCGGTGCCAACAATATATGTTCACAAAAACAGGAGCTTAATGATCTTAACATTTTCCCTGTTCCTGACGGTGACACCGGTACAAATATGTCTATGACAATTACTGCAGCCGCCGAAGAGCTAAAGAAAATGGAGGATGCGGATATTTGCGATGTTGCATCCAAAACAGCATCAGCAATGCTTAGAGGTGCACGTGGTAACTCGGGTGTTATCCTCTCTATCATATTCCGTGGCTTTGCCAAGGGTCTTGCCGGTAAGAGTGAAGCAAACGGTGAAGATTTGGTTGATGCTTTGGGTATCGGTGTTGAAGAGGCATACAAAGCCGTAACAAAGCCAACAGAGGGAACAATCCTTACAGTTGCAAGAATGGCATACGAGGGCGGAATGAAGACTATTACAGAAACAGGCGATGCAGTTGCGGTTTGGACTGATGTTGTTTCTGCTGCCGAGGAGGCTCTTGCCTTAACTCCAAAATTCCTTCCTGTCCTTAAAAAAGCAGGAGTTGTTGACGCAGGCGGTAAGGGGCTTCTTGTTATCTTTCAGGGTATGCTTTCACTTTTGGTTGAGGGCAAAATGATTGAGTTGAACACCGAAAACAGCCTTGAAGATGCAACTGTTGACTCCTTTGACAGTGCAGCGGCTCAGTTTGATGAGGTTATCAACTTCACATATTGCACAGAGTTTATCGTTGGCAGAGATGACTCAAATTCCGATACAAGCATACTTCGTGAATACCTTATGACAATAGGTGACTGTGTTGTTGTAGTGGATGATGAAGAAATTGTAAAGGTTCATGTTCACACAGACAATCCCGGTGACGCATTACAGCACGGACTTAAGTACGGTCAGCTGCTTACCGTTAAGGTTGAAAATATGAAGGAACAGCATAAAAATGCCGGTGAAAAATCCCCTGTTAAGGTTAAGCTTGAAAAGGCAGAGCCAACAGAAGAAATCGGATTTGTTTCCGTTGCAGCCGGTGAGGGACTTACAGAGCTGTTTAAGGATATGGGCTGTAACCATATTGTTTCAGGCGGTCAAAGTATGAACCCGTCAACAGACGACATTTATGAGGCTATACTTGCTACACCGGCAAAGAATGTTATAGTTCTTCCTAACAACAAAAATATTATTATGGCTGCTAAACAGGCTGTTGATATGATTGACGACAGAAATGTGTTTGTAATCAAGTCAAAGACAATTTCTCAAGGTCTTACTGCTCTCATTTGCTATGATGACACAATGACTGTGGAAGAAAATGTTGAGGCGATGAAGAATAGCATCAAAAATGTTGTAACAGGACAGATTACCTTTGCCGCAAGGGACAGCGAATTTGGCGGAAAGAAAATCAAGGAAGGGGAGATTATCGGACTTAAGGACGGTAAGCTCACAGTCTGCGAAAAGTCATCCCAAAAGGCTCTCCTTAAGCTGTGCAAGGAGGTAATCAAAAAGGATGCGTCATTTGTAACCCTTATTTACGGTGAGGATATTTCCGAGGATGAGGCAAACGAGGCATACAAGGCTGTCAGCGAAAAGTACGGTGACTCCGTTGACATTTCTCTTATCAAGGGCGACCAGCCGATTTATTACTACATCCTCGGCGTTGAGTATTGATTATTAATAAATTTTCCAATATAATGAAAAGGCAGGGTTTTCCTGCCTTTTAATATTTGTATTTGAGGTAAGTTATGGCAAGTCTTTTTAGTAAGAAAATCGAAGACTTAAAGGGAATAGGTGCAAAGAGGGCAGAGCAGTTTCATAACCTGGGTATTTATTCTGTGGGTCAACTATTGCGTTATTACCCCAGAAATTACGAGGATTGGAGCACCCCAACACCTATTTGTGATGCACCATATGGAGAAAATGTGTGTATCAAGGCTTTTATCGGCAGTCCCTTTTCCGTAAATTTTGCAAAGGGCAGCAAAAAGCTTATCTGCAAAACTATGGCTTACGACAGCACAGGCGCTGTTACTCTCCTTTACTTCAACAACAGGTACATCAGTCAAATGATAAAGACCGATAAAGAATATTTCTTTTACGGAAAAATAACAAAGACGCTAAACGGACTTCAAATGATTGCACCCACCTTTCAGGAAACTGAAAAAGGTACCTCAATTCACCCAATCTACCACCTGACAGCAGGACTGGCAAACAGGTTTGTTGCAGATGCAGTAAGGCAGAGTATTGAACTTTTGCCCAAAAAAATCAACGACCCTCTGCCCCTTTGGGTGAGGGATAAGTACAACTTGCAAAGTCTTGATTTTGCAATAAGAAAAATACATTTCCCCGTCGACCACGACGAGCTTTTTATGGCTCGCAGACGGCTTGTTTTTGAGGAACTTTTGATTTTAAATTTAGGCATTAAATTTCTTAAAAAGAATAAAAAAGAAGAAAACGGAATAATTCTTGAAAGGAATTATGTTCAGGAGTTTTTATCCTGTTTGCCATATAACCTTACAAATGCACAAAAAAGAGCAATAGACGACTGCATAAATGATATGCTAAACAAAAAATCCCCAATGAACCGCCTTGTTCAGGGTGATGTTGGTTCGGGTAAAACTGCGGTAGCCTGTGCTGTCTGCCACACAGTAATCAAAAACGGCTATCAATGTGCATTTATGGCACCAACAGAAATTCTTGCACAACAGCACTATGAGAGCATTTCCAAAATTTTAGAGGGAACAGGAATAAAGGTAGGACTTCTCACAGGCTCAATGACTCCGAAAAATAAAAAGACAGTCCGTGAAAGCCTTGAAACAGGAGAAATTCAGCTTATAATCGGCACTCACGCACTGCTTACAAAGGACACCGGCTTTAAAAATCTTTCCTTGGCGGTAACTGACGAACAGCACCGCTTTGGTGTTTCCCAAAGGTCGGAGTTGCTCCTAAAGGGACAGCACCCACACATTCTGGTTATGAGTGCAACACCAATACCAAGAACATTGGGACTAATCATTTACGGCGACTTGGACATTTCTGTAATTGACGAATTGCCCCCGGGCAGACAGGAGATTGATACCCTGTTAATCGACAGCGGTAAGCGAAACAGGGCTTTGGGCTTTATCCGCAAAAATGTTGACGAGGGAAGACAGTGCTACATAGTTTGCCCTCTTGTTGAGGAGGGTGAAAACACTCCCGAAGGTGTGATTTCCGCCGAGGACTACGCACAAATGCTGATGATGAATGATAATTTCAAAGATATTCCCATTGGTGTTCTCCACGGAAAAATGAAGTCTGCCGATAAAGAAAATGTTATGACTGCTTTCAAGGACAGGGAGCTGATGGTTCTTGTTTCCACCACCGTAATCGAGGTTGGAGTTGATGTTCCCAACGCAAACATAATAATGATAGAAAATGCAGAGAGATTCGGGCTTTCTCAGCTACACCAGCTTAGAGGACGAGTGGGCAGAGGAAGTGAAAAAAGCTACTGTATCCTTGTGTCCGACAGTGACTCTCCCGACACAAAAAAACGCCTTGAAACAATGAAACGAACCGCAAACGGCTTTGAAATTGCAGACGAGGATTTAAAGTTAAGAGGTCCCGGCGACTTCTTCGGGGAAAAACAACACGGACTTCCTGAAATGAAAATTGCAGATTTAAGCAAAATGGAGGATGTTGCCGAAACCCAGTGCTGTGCCGAGGAAATCCTAAGCCAATCTCCACTCCTTGATGGAGATGAATACAAGGGAATAAGAAGCGAGATAAAACAGCTTTTCTCCCGAGTAAACGGCGAAAGCCTTAATTAATTTGAAGTTAATAAAGCAAATCGGGTAACCGCAATTTTGTGGATACCCGATTTTTCTTAGATTATTAAATTGGAAATCCCTATAACCTAAAACACCCTTGCCTTTTCTTTCTTATTAACAGGCAAAAGCTCGTTAAACACACCGAAAAATCCCATCTTAATTTCCTCATCAAGATGCATAGAGCCAAAGAACCATTTGTCAAAGGTTATCTGCCTTGAAATCTGGTCAAGGTAGGTGTTAACAGGGTTTTGAGTTAGTTCAGGGTCAATGGTACCCTTTATCTGTGCCGGTGGCTCGTGAGTAATTATGTAGTCAATTTTACTTCCATAGGCTTTAAGCTGTCTTACACCCTCCTCAAATTCTTCCTTTGAGGGAAGCTCCCTTTCAAACCACATATTTATGTCAAGCATTTTTTGCAAATCTCGGCTGACGCCACCACCAAAGGTGAAGATGCCCTTCTTTTCAATAATGTAAACCTGACCTCGCAGAAGATGATAGATGTTGTCCGAGATTTTCCTTGCCTTTGCTCCAAAGTAAGGAACTATGGGATATTTTTCAAGCTCATCAAAATTTTCGTGAGTTCCGTCAATGAAAAGTATGTTGTAGGGAAGTGAGGCTAAATAATCAAGGTTTTCTTTTTCTGTCCTTGAACCGTCCCAAAAAAATCCAAAATCACCTGTAATAATTACATAATCGCCCTTTTTTATTTTTTTCATCTGTTTTCTTTTAAAGTAGGATATATCTCCGTGCTTATCTCCGGTTATGTAAATCAAAAAGTATCACCCAATTTATAAATTTTAATTGAAAGTAAATTTAGTTTGTAGTATAGTATATATTGTATGTATTCTATATTAACACATAAGAGGTAAATTTTCTATGAAAAAACGATTTTTTTCAATAATTTCTATAATATTGATTGTTTTTGTGGCTTTCAGCTGTCTTTGCTTTCCTGTTTCAGCCGCAAAATCATCTAATATAAACAGTCAGTCCCAGGTTTTTTCCCAGATGGATTTTGGCTGTAATGTAAAAACCAAATCCGACACAGTTCTACTTGTTAATCTTGATACAGGTGTTACAGTGTATAGTAAAGAGGCTGACACAAAGCGTTATCCTGCTTCTCTGACAAAAATTATGACCTATGTTGTGGTTGCGGAGAATATAAAGGATTTTGGCAAAAAAATCAAAATTACAAGTGAAAGCCTAAAGCCTCTTGAGGGAACAGGCAGTTCTATTTCTGCTGTCAGCGACAATGTAGGCAAAAGTCTTACAGTGGAACAGCTTTTGCAGTGCCTTATGATTTCTTCCGGCAACGACGCCGCCCTTGTGCTTGCCGACTATGTTGGCGGAAAGGACGGAGTAAAGGGCTTTGTAAAAATGATGAACGACAAAGCCAAGGAGCTTGGGTGCGAAAATACCCACTTTGTAAATCCTCACGGACTTCACGACCCCGACCACTACACAACTGCCCGTGATATGTACAAAATCACAAGCTACGCACTTATGTTGCCTGACTTTTCCAACATAACAAATACAACAAGCTACGAAATCGGCGATAACTACTATGCAACAACAAACCATCTTCTTGACTCCTTCAGTGAATACTACTATATGTATGCAAGAGGAATTAAGACAGGTACAACAGATGAGGCGGGAAGATGCCTTGTAACACAGGCAGTTGCCGACGGATACAGTTACCTTGCAGTGCTTATGCACGCACCGTACAACGAGGCAGAGGGTATCAATGAGTACTACAATATGGAGGATGCAGCAGAGCTTTTCCGCTGGGCATTCTGCAATATCACCCTTAAGGAAATCGTCACAAGGGAAACCCCTGTGTGTGAAGAAAAGATTAATCTTTCTTGGGATAAAAGCTCAATTCAGCTTTCTCCCGAGGAGGACTTTAATGTTCTTTTGCCAAACAATGTTGAGGACAAGGATATTTCAATCAAAACCGATGTGCCCGACTACATTGACGCACCTGTAAAGGAGGGCGATTATGTTGGCAAGGCGTCAGTTTATTACAAGGACGAAAAGGTTGCAACCTTTAGCCTTGTTGCTGACGAAACTGTTGAAAGAAGCACTCTACTTTACATAATTGATATGCTGAAAAATGTGTTTACCTCCGCTTACTTTATTGCTTCTGCAATGATTGTTGTTATTTTGTTTGCAATATATCTCTTTGTTATAGTAAAGCACAATAAGGATAACCCAAGGAGAAAGACTGTAAAGCATTACCGTAAAATGTAGTTTGCTTATATATTTCCTTATATAGAAGATTGTAAAGGATTTTGTTTATGAAACTTAAAAAAATGTGGTTTACACTTATCCCTGCAATAATTTTAATGACCGGTGCAAAGGTTTATCAGCAGTATGTGGAGTTTACAGGACGATACTTTTGGGGTATTGACAATGTAGCTTTGTCCTATATTACAATAGCAGTTGTATTGTTGATGTTCCTTATACTGTTCATAATGTCAAAAACCGACAAGTCAACTCCACCTGTCTATAATTACAGAAAAAACATTCCGGCAGGTGCAATGTGCCTTTTCTCGGCGTCTGCTTTAGTTGTGGATGTGGGCTGTTACCTTCCCACAATATTACTGTACAAAATATTTCCTTTGTCAATAGTAGTCAATATAATTTTTTCCTGCCTTGCATCTGTGGCGCTGTTCTTGTTAAGCTGGTCACACATAAGTGCAAGAAAACCACCTGCTACTGTTTCTGTGTATATGGTTACAATTCCTGCTTGGTGTGTTGTTAAGCTGCTCACATCACTAATTCACAACAGCTCCACATCGGTTGCTATGACAGATGTTCTTGATTTGTTCATCTACCTGTTCCTCACCCTGTTTCTGTTTTCCGCAATTTCAGTTATCTCTGTTGTAAACAGCGGAAATGCCGTAAAGGGTGTTATGCTCTTCGGTCTGCCTTTAGTGGCAACTTTGGTGACATACGATATTTATATGGCAATTAACCTTGTGCTAAACGGTTATTCCGATGGATATTACACAGAGATAATCAGGGCGGTGGAGCTTACACTTTTTGCATCCTACGCATTTTTCTTTATGTTTGAGGTTACAAGGCATTCACCAAGCTTGGATGAGGTTAAAATAATCGACAACGACGAGGATATGGAAGAGCTCCTCCTGAAAAAGCGTAAGGAAAGCCTTGAAAAATATGAAAAAATAATTGACGAGGAGAGAAAAGAGGGCAACTACTATATTATTCAGGAAACTGAGTACAATGCCTACGAAACTCCGGGGACTTACGCATCCTCATACATTGCAGGTGTGGACTCCCACGAGGACGAAACATTAATTGACGGAACGACAATTGATGCAGATAGGGCAGAAGAGCCCACTTATGATGATGTCAGTCATATTGACCGTCTTATTTTGGAAATTACTTCCGGAGAAAACGACCTTGACCTTGAAGAATAATTATCCGGTAAAATATTCCGAAAAAATTATTTTTACTGATTGACATTGCTTTTTTATGGTGATAAAATAACCTAAAAGCGTTGAAGAGGACACGACCTCTTGCCACCGAATTCAGAGAGCCTTGCCATTAGCTGAAAAGCAGGGTATTCAGGAGCATTTGGTTACTACCTTGGAGTCTGTGCAGGAAATGGCACAGCGGGTAACTCCGTTAAAGGTTTTTGAGGGCATAGTGCTTTGTATAGTCTTATTAATTTGGATGTGCATTGTGCCAAAGTTGGGTGGAACCACGGTTAGTTATTATCGTCCCGATATTCCTATGTGAATATTGGGGCTTTTATTTTTATAAAAAAGGAGAATGATTATGGTTAGTGTAAAGCTAAGAAACGACACAAAGGAATTTGAAAACGGCACTACACCTTACGAAATCGTCAAGGGCTTTGGCGGAGGTTTCTTTAAACAGGTTTGTGCTTGTAAAATAAACGACGAAGTTGCAGATTTGCGAACTCCCATTAACGGGGACTGCACTCTTGAATTTTTGACATTTGACGACACAGAGGGCAAAAAGGCATTCTGGCACACAGCCTCCCACATACTTGCACAGGCTGTAAAAAGACTTTATCCAAATGCAAAGTGCGCAATCGGCCCTGCTATTGACAACGGCTTTTACTATGACTTTGAGGTTGAAAAGCCATTCTCAAGGGAAGACCTGGACAAAATCACAGCCGAAATGAAAAAGATTGTGAAAAGCAAGGTTGCCCTTGAAAAGTTTGAGCTTTCCCCTGAAGATGCAATTGCAAAATTAGAGGAGATGAACGAGCCTTACAAGGTTGAGCTTTGCAAGGAACACGCCGATAAAAACGAGCCAATCTCATTCTATAAGCAGGATGAATTTATTGATTTGTGTGCAGGTCCTCACCTTATGGATGTATCGGCAGTTAAGGCAGTTGCCCTCACTAACTGCACAGGTGCATACTGGAGAGGCGACTCCAACAACACACAGCTTTGCCGCGTTTACGGAACTGCATTTCCAAAGGCATCTATGCTTGAAGAATATCTTGTTATGATGGAAGAGGCTAAGAAAAGGGATCACAATAAGCTTGGCAGAGAGCTGGAGCTTTTCACCACAGTTGAAAGTATCGGACAAGGTCTTCCTATTCTTTTGCCAAAGGGTGCAAGAATTGTTCAGCTTTTGCAAAGATGGATTGAGGACGAGGAGCAGAAGAGGGGCTGGATGATGACAAAAACTCCTCTAATGGCAAAGTCCGACCTATACAAAATTTCAGGACACTGGGATCACTACAAGGATGGTATGTTTGTACTTGGCGACGAGGAAAAGGACGACGAGGTGTTTGCACTTCGCCCAATGACCTGCCCATTCCAGTATCAGGCATATCTCAACAGACAGCGTTCCTACCGTGACTTGCCAATGCGACTTTCCGAAACCTCAACACTTTTCAGAAACGAGGCGTCCGGCGAAATGCACGGTCTTATCCGTGTCCGTCAGTTTACAATTTCCGAGGGTCATCTTATGTGTACTCCCGAACAGCTGGCTGACGAATTTTCAAGATGTGTTGACCTTGTAAAATACACACTTAAAACTCTTGGACTTTACGAGGATGTTTCCTACAGATTCTCACAGTGGGATCCCGAGGATACCGAAAAGTACATCGGAACTCCTGAGGACTGGGACGAGGCACAAGGCGTTATGAAGAAAATCCTTGACGACCTCAACATTCCATATGTTGTAGGAAAGGGCGAGGCTGCCTTCTACGGACCAAAGCTGGATATTCAGCTTAAGAATGTTTACGGCAAAGAGGATACCCTTATTACAATTCAGATTGACCAGTTCCTTGCCGAAAAATTCGGTATGGAATATGTGGACAAGGACGGACAGAAAAAGCGTCCTTACATCATCCACAGAACCTCTGTTGGCTGTTACGAAAGAACCTTGGCACTTCTCATTGAAAAGTACGCAGGTGCATTTCCCCTTTGGCTTGCTCCTGTACAGGTTAAGCTTCTTCCTATTGCCGACAGACATCTTGACTATATCTATGCTGTAAAACAGGCTCTTGAGGCTAAGGGAATGAGAGTAGAAGTAGATGACCGCTCCGAAAAAATCGGATACAAAATCCGTTCTGCACAGCTTGAAAAGGTGCCATATATGATTCTTGTTGGTGATAAGGATATTGAAAACAACAGCGTTTCTGTTCGTCACCGCAAGGAGGGCGACTTAGGCTCAATGACCATTGAAAGGTTCATTGAAAAGGCTGTTGAGGAGATTAACTCCAAAGAAATAAAGTAATAATTTAGTACAATTTGCTTAAACAATTTAATCAATAAATTTTGTTTTATGAGGTGAATTTTTTTGCAGGACAAATCTAAAGCAAAGCACAGGTATCATAAATCAAAACCTGCCGGACTTTATACAAGCAATGACCGTCAGTATGTTTACGGTGATAACACACCTCGTTCAAAGGGTAGAGCTACAAGCATACTCTTTGTGATTTTGCCGATATTGATGGTAATAGTTCTTGCGGGAGGCTTTCTTTTGGGGTATGTGGCTTACCAAAACCAAAATGAGCAAAAGGAAAATCCTGTTACTGCCAACGACAGCTATATTTCCCCCGAACAGCAAAAGACCCTTTACCGTATTGTCAGCGTAGCAGACCCACTTGACCGTTCATATGTTCCCGACACAGTGGAATATAAGGGCGTTTTGGTAAGCGAAATGATGTCAGATTCCCTTGAAAACCTTGTTAATGCGTCCGCTAAGGACGGAGTAAGCCTTACTGTAAAGGTTGGGTATGTGTCCTATGATGAGCAACACACTATGTACACAGACTATGTAAACGACCTGCTTTCATCAGGAAAATACACCCAGGTTAAGGCTGAGTCCATAGCTAACAGAAAAATCTGCGACAGCGGTAACAGCGAAAGACAGCTTGGACTTCTTGTTGAGTTTGACTGTGACGACAAGGAAAAATTTGACGAAACAGAGGAATACCGTTGGCTTGATAAGTTCGGTGCAGAATATGGCTTTGTGCGAAGATATACAAAGGCTAACGAGCAAAGGACAGCTATGGACAACGACTACACCCTTTGGAGATATGTGGGAAGCGACAATGCCCTTTTGGCACGAAAGCTTGGACTTAACTTTGACGAGCTTATAGATTATCTTGAAAGCTGACTATTTTAAGGAAAAATAACTACTGTTAAGTTAATGGGATTGCAATAAGCCCGAACTTTTATTAAAAAAATTTAAAAAATACTTGCATTTTGCAAAATTATATTGTATAATCGTCTATGTTATTTACGGTTTCAGCGAAAGAGGTGAAAAGAAATGAAGGAAAGTATACATCCAGATTATAAGCAGACAGCAATTACTTGTGCTTGTGGTAATGTAATCGAAACAGGTTCAACAAAGGAAAACATCCGTGTTGAAATTTGTTCCAAGTGCCACCCTTTCTTTACAGGTAAGCAGAAGCTCGTTGATACCGGCGGACGCGTTGATAGATTTAAGAAGCGTTTTGGTATGAAATAATTATGTAATTGTTGAGGCGGTACTTTGGTACCGCCTGTTTTTTTAAGGATTGCTATGGGAGAATTCTACTTTACAACCAAGGAAGAAAATCAGGCTGAATTTGTTGAAAAGCACAGCCGATTTATCGGTTATTGCAAACCGATAAAAACTGAACAGGAAGCAATAGACTTCATTAATGAAAAGAGAAAAAAGCACTATGATGCAACTCACAATGTGTATGCTTACAGCCTTAGAGAGGGCTTTATCAAGCGTTACTCCGATGACGGCGAGCCACAGGGTACTGCCGGAGTTCCTGTGCTTGATGTGCTGAACAAAAACAGCGTTGTTGATACCGTCATAGTGGTAACAAGGTATTTTGGCGGTATAATGCTTGGTGCCGGAGGACTTGTGAGGGCATACAGCCACGGTGCAAAAATAGCACTTGATGCATCCAAAATTCTCAAGATGGAAAAGTGCTTTAACTGTGAAATAAAGCTGAATTACGACCGCTACGGCAAAATTGCGTCCCTGATTCCCGAATGTGAGGGAATAGTTGACGACACAGTATTTTTGGAGAATGTAGTTGTAAAATTCCACATTCCAACTGATAAACTTAATTTTTTCAACAAAAAACTTGCCGATGCAACAAACGGACAGCTTGAAACTACTGTTATTGAGGAAAAATTTTACTCTTTTTAAGAATTGTTTTCATATTTTAAAAATTTTTTACCCATTATGGGAGGAATATTTTAATTTTTGTCGTATATAATAAGTGACAGCGTTTGTAAGGGGAGGAAGTGATAGCTTGGCGTTGCCTGAGGAATTTTTGCAGGAACTAAAAATGAGATGCGACTTGACGGATATTGCGTCAAGCTACATCAGCCTTAAGCGAAAGGGCAGGAATATGGTTGGTCTTTGTCCTTTTCACGGCGAAAAAACACCTTCCTTTAATATATACACCGAAAATAATTCATTCTACTGCTTTGGATGCGGTGCCGGCGGAGATGTAATCACCTTTATTATGAAGATAGAAAACCTTGATTACATTGAGGCTGTGCGCTTTTTGGCTCAAAGAGTTGGAATGAATATGCCTGAAAACAGCTATGACGACTCTATGACTCAGCTCAGAAAGCGAATTTATGAGGCAAATAGAGAATCGGCAAGGTTTTTCCACAAAATGCTTTACAGCAAGGAGGGACAGGCAGGACTTGAGTACCTTCGCGAAAGAGGACTTTCCGAAAAGACAATCCGTCGTTTCGGTCTTGGCTTTGCCCCCGACAGCAGATTTGCTTTGTCCAACCACTTAAGGGATTTGGGCTTTCGTGAAAACGAGCTTGTAAGTGCAAACCTTGTTTACAAAAACAAAAGCGGTAAGGGTACAAACGACAGGTTTTACAATCGTGTTATGTTCCCCATAATTGATGTACGGGGCAATGTAATTGCCTTTGGCGGTCGCATTATGACCGACCAAAAGCCAAAGTACCTCAACACAAGCGACACACCTGTTTTCAAGAAAAGTGCCAATCTGTTTTCACTAAACAATGCAAAAAACACCCCCGACAGAACACTTATCCTGTGCGAGGGTTATATGGATGTAATATCCGTCAATCAAGCAGGTTTTGAAAATGCCGTTGCAACACTGGGAACAGCCCTAACAACTGAACAGGCAGTGCTGATGAAACGCTTTGCAGACGAGGTAATAATCTGCTACGATGCTGACGAGGCAGGTCAAAAGGCAACCCAAAGAGCCATTGATATTCTCAGAAAGTCAGGACTTAACATCAGGGTTTTGACAGTCCCCGACGGAAAAGACCCTGACGAGTTTATTAAAAAACACGGTGACAACGGTTCTGCCGCCTTTTACAACTTGGTAAACGGCAGTTCAAACGACACCGAGTACAGGCTTTCTAAGGTGAGGGCAAAATATGACCTAAAGCAACCCAATCAAAGGGTGCAGTATCTTGACGAGGCTGTAAAGGTGCTTTCAGCCATTGACGACGGTATTGAACAGGATGTGTATTCTTCAAAACTTGCCGAAGAAACAGGTGTTCAAAGGGAAACCATCATTTCGGAGCTTAAAAGGCTTAACAGACAGCGAAAAAGAGGTTATCAGAAAAAGGAATTCAGAAAATTCCAAACAGCCCTATCTGGGCAGGATGATAAAATCAATACACAGCATAAGGATGAGCCAAGGGCTACAAAGGCAGAAGAAATGCTTATTTCCCACACAATTAACCACCCGGAGTTAGCGCCTTATGTTTCTTCAAAGATTTCTGTTGATGGATTTGTCACAGATTTTAACAAAAGTCTTTTCAGGTATGTTTTAGAAAAGATAAACAATGGTTACGAACCGCTGAATACCATAAATCAAGATTTCACACAGGATGAAATATCCAAAATCTACGGTATTATTCAGCACACAGTAACAGTTAATCCAACACAACAGATGATAGACGAATACATCAATATCATACTTGAAGAAAAGCACAAATTTAAAAAAGAGGACATCGCTAATGCCTCTGTTGAGGAGATTAACGATTACATAAAAAAACTTAGAGAGAAGAAAGAATAGGAGATTTTTTTATGAGTGGACAGGTTGATAAGAAAACAATAATCAAGGATATTATTGAACAGGGCAAGGCTAAAGGAAAGCTTACAAACCAAGAAATACTTGACGCCATAGGTGAAATCGAGTTTTCACCTGAACAGCTGGAAAAGCTGTATGATTCCCTTGAGCAAAACGGTGTTGTGATTATTGAAGAAACCGATATGGATTTATCCGACATCGAAATTGTTGCCGACAAAGCCGACAAAGGGGGAGATCCTTCGGCTGAAAGAGTTGCCATTGACGACCCTGTCAAGGTTTATCTTAAGGAAATAGGCAGAGTTCCCCTACTTTCTCCTGAAGAAGAAATTGACCTTGCCATAAAAATTTCCGACGGTGATGCAGAGGCAAAAAAACGACTTTGCCAAGCCAACCTCAGACTTGTTGTTTCAATAGCCAAAAGGTATTTGGGCAGAGGTATGCTGTTCCTCGACCTTATTCAGGAGGGTAACTTAGGTCTTTTAAAGGCTGTTGATAAGTTTGACTACACCAAAGGCTTTAAGTTCTCCACATATGCCACTTGGTGGATAAGACAGGCTATCACAAGGGCTATTGCCGACCAGGGCAGAACAATCCGTATTCCTGTTCATATGGTTGAAACTATCAACAAGGTTAAGAAAATTTCTTCTCAGCTCCTTCACCAAAACGGTCACGAACCAACTGCTGACGAAATCGCAGAGGAGCTTGAAATGCCTGTTGACAAGGTTAGGGACATTATGCGTGTTGCACAGGAGCCTGTTTCCCTTGAAACACCTATCGGTGAGGAGGAGGATTCTCACCTTGGTGACTTTATCCCTGATGATGACGCTCCTGCACCTGCAGATGCCGCATCCCACACACTTCTCAGAGAACAGCTTAACGAAGTGCTTGATACCCTTACCCCAAGGGAAGAAAAGGTACTCCGACTTCGCTTTGGTCTTGAGGACGGCAGAAGTCGTACACTTGAAGAGGTTGGTAAGGAATTTAAGGTTACTCGTGAGCGTATCCGTCAGATTGAGGCTAAGGCTCTCAGAAAGCTTAGACACCCATCAAGAAGTAAGATTTTAAAGGATTACCTGGACTAATACGGTTTTTCCCTAACATCATAGGTATAAATACACCTCCTTTGTCAAAGATAGATAAAGGAGGTTTTATTTATGTGTATTTTAATTGAAGATATAAAGGGCAGACAGGTACTTGATTCAAGGGGCAACCCAACAGTTGAGGCAACAGTCACCCTAAACGACGGTACAGTTCAGTCTGCTATTGTGCCAAGCGGAGCGTCAACAGGCGCATTTGAGGCTGTGGAGCTTCGAGACAACGACAAGGAGTACGGCGGAAAGTCCGTATGCAGTGCTGTTCGAAATATCAACGAAACATTGGCACATCACCTTGTTGGTACAAGTCCCTATCAACAGCGACTAATTGACAGAATGATGTGCGACCTTGACGGCACAGACAACAAAAGCAATTTAGGTGCAAACGCAATACTTGCAGTTTCCATAGCTGTTGCAAAGGCATCTGCTTTTTCTCTGGATTTACCCCTTTACCGCTATTTAGGTGGTACCAACGGTCACAGATTGCCTTGCCCAATGATGAACATTCTCAACGGCGGTGCTCATTCCGACAACAATGTTGATATTCAGGAATTTATGATAATGCCTGTGGGTGCAAGATGTTTTCGTGACGGATTAAGACAATGCACCGAGATTTATCACGCACTAAAATCAGCGCTAAAGGAAAAAGGTTTATCAACAGCTGTAGGTGATGAGGGCGGTTTTGCTCCCAACCTGAAAAGTGACGAGGAGGCAATTGAATTTATCATAGGTGCAATAGAAAAGGCAGGATACAACACAGAAAATACAAAGCTTGCCCTTGATATTGCATCCTCTGAATGGTACGCAGAGGGTATGTACAATTTGCCGAAAAGAAAAACTACAATGACAACCAATCTGCTCATTGACTATCTTGAAAAACTGACAAAGAATTATCCTGTAATTTCAATAGAGGACGGACTTTCCGAGTATGACTGGGAGGGCTGGAAGGAGCTTACAAAAAGGCTCAGTCACATTCAGCTGGTGGGTGACGACTTGTTTGTAACAAATGTTTCAAGGCTGAAAAAGGGCATAGAAATGGGAGCCGGTAACTCCATCCTTGTTAAGATGAATCAAATCGGCACTCTTACAGAAACCTTTGATGCAATAGAAATGGCTCATAAGGCAAATTACACAGCAGTAATTTCTCACCGTAGCGGAGAAAGTGAGGACACCACCATTGCAGATATTGCAGTAGCCACAAACTCAGGACAAATCAAAACCGGCGCTCCTTGCAGAAGTGAAAGGACTGCAAAGTACAACAGACTTTTGCGTATTGAACAGGAGCTTACAGGTGTTTCAAGCTATGGATGTACAAGGTGCGGAATGCATAATTCATAATGCATAATTCATAATGCATAATTCGGAATTCGGAATGATATAATTCCTCCCCCTGTCATTCCGAGTTCGCCCCCTGTCATGACCAGCTTGTCGAGGAATCCCCTTCCTCTACCACTTATTATTTTAGAAAAATCATACTTTCATATTGTGATTTATTCAGTGTTTCTTAACAATTATTTCAATATTGAAAAAATAATACTGTCAAATTGCCTATATTTTCACCTGATTTTTCTACATCTAAACCGTTTGGAAAGACGGTTTATTTCTTTTTTAGAAAATATATATAATTTATTTTTGGTAAAATTAATCAAGATAATACTGCATATCTGTGATGTGAAGTGTAGCTTTAGGATATTTATGTGAAACCTGGGAGGAAAATTCTATGACAAAGCGTGTGATTTCCGGGGTTTTGGTAATTATATTAATGTTAGGACTGACTATGTTGGATATTAGTGCAAAAAAAGCGGTAGATTACTCTGCATATGCCCAAAAGCTTGACAAATTTGCATATAACGGTGACGACTTAGGCGCTGTTTGGAGTAAGGACAGCACAACCTTTAAGGTTTGGTCGCCAACAGCCTCCGAAGTTAAGGTAAGGCTGTACAAGCACGGTTCAAACTCCGAAAGTAAGGACGGATATTACAAGGAGCAATCCCTTTCATTTGACAAGCCGACAGGCGTATGGTCTGTAAAAATTAAGGGCGACTTAAAGAATAAGTACTACACCTATGTTGTAACAAACGGCGGTAAGGAGTACGAGGTTGTTGACATTTACGCAAAGGCGGCAGGAGCAAACGGTAAAAGGGGTATGATTGTTGACCTCAAATCAACCAACCCTCAGGGCTGGGATAAGGACACCCGAAAAACCGTTAAGAATCAAACCGATGCAGTTGTTTGGGAGGTATCGGTTAAGGACTTCTCCTATGCCGAAAATTCCGGTGTAAGCAAGGAGCATCGAGGAAAATTCCTTGCATTCACAGAGGACGGAACTGTGGTAAACGGTATCAGCGGTAATTCCCCAACCTGTCTTTCATATCTTAAAAAGCTTGGGGTTAATTATGTTCAGATTAATCCGTTCTATGACTTTGGCTCTGTTGATGAAACAGGAAGTGACGACCAGTACAACTGGGGTTACGACCCTGTAAACTACAATGTTCCCGAAGGCTCCTATTCCACAGACCCGTACAACGGAAACACAAGGATTAACGAATGTAAACAGATGATAAAGGCACTCCATGACGCAGGAATCGGAGTGATTATGGATGTGGTATATAACCACACCTACACAGGCGAGGACAGCTACTTTAACAGAACTGTTCCAAATTACTATTACAGAATGAACAGCGACGGAACTTTCTCAAACGGCTCCGGATGTGGCAACGATACAGCCTCCGAACATAAAATGTTCCGCAAATTTATGATTGACTCCATAACCTACTGGGCAAAGGAATACCACATTGACGGCTTCCGTTTTGACCTTATGGGACTTCACGACTGTGAAACAATGAATCAAATCAGGGCGTCCCTTGACAACATTGACCCACAGATAATTATGTATGGTGAAGCTTGGAATATGAGTACTGCCTGCGACAGCGGAACAGTACTTGCAAATCAGGACAATATGGCTTCCCTTGATGAGAGAATAGGTGCATTTGACGACACAATCCGTGACGCACTAAAGGGAAATACCTTTGATGCCACCGAAAAGGGCTTTTTGGCAAGTGGTAATAACACAGGCAAGTTAAAGACAGGCATTGAGGGACAGTGCAACTTTGGTTGGGCAACATCTCCAAACCAAACTGTGTCCTACTCCAGTTGTCACGATAACTACACTCTGTACGATAAGCTGGTAAACTCTGTTTACCCCGACAGTAAGGATTACAGAAAGCGCCGTGCAAATCTTGTTGAAATGACAAAGCTTAATTCAGCGGCAATCTTTTCATCCCAGGGTATGACATTCTTCCTTGCAGGTGAGGAATTTTGCAGAAGTAAGGACGGGGATGAAAACAGCTATAAATCCGATGTTAAGATAAATATGATTGACTGGAGTGCAGTTGACGAATACAGCGATGTTGTACAGTACTACAAGGGTATGATTGACATTCGCAGTAAGTTCAAAGCATTCCGTGACCCAAGCTCAAACACAGCCCAAAGTATTGATTACTTTGATACTGATGATGGTGTGGTAGCATTTTCGGTAAAGGGACTTGAGGGTGACAGCTTTAAAAATGCAGTTGTTGTCCTCAACGGAAACACAGAGAAAACAACAACAGTAAAGCTTGATGACAAAAGCCTCCCTGAAAAGTGGGTAATGATTGCCGATGATGAAACAGCAGGACTTAGAAATTTAGGCGAAGTCAGCGGAAGTGTTGATGCAAAGCCAAGCTCGGCTGTTATCCTTGTGGATAAAGAAAGCTACGAAAAATCCTGCAAAAGCACAAATGGTGCAGTTGTTGTTGACTATATAGACAGCAAGTCCGGCGAAAAGGTTATGACCGAAATCGTTGAGGGTAAAATCGGCGAAAAGTACAGCATAACTCCCGGAAATGAAGTGCTGAAAAAGTACAAGATTCTTGACAAAGAGGACACAACAGGTACATTTGAAGAAGAAAATAAACACGCATCATTTACTGTTGAGGCATATAAGGGTACTGTAAGTTCAGTTACAATCAGGTATGTGGACTCCCAAAGCGAAAAGGAAATTGCACCAAGCAAGGTGCTTACAAACCATTCGGGACAGCAGTATTTTACCGAGGAAATTCCCTCAGTCAAGGGCTACACCCTTGACACAGACGCACTTCCCGAAAACGGAGCAGGACTTTTTGCCCAGGGAGATAAGGTGGTAACCTACAAATATACCAAGGCAAAAACAGAAAAATGTCAGGTCAATGTAATTTATATGGACTCCGACGGAAATGTAATGGATATTGAACTCCTTGAGGGCAATGTGAACGAATCATTTAGCACTAAAGAAAAGGAATACGATAACCTTACCTTAGTTTCTTCTCCAAAGAATGCCAAGGGCAAATTTACCAAGGCTCAGCAAACCGTAATTTATAATTATTTGTTAGATGACAACACCACAAAAATGGTTGTTGTTTCAATAATTCTTGCACTGGGAGCAATGCTCGCAGGTGCAGGTATTTATCTAAAGGCTCACTCAACTATTGTAAAAAAGAGGAGAGAGGGCATTGAAATTCAGAAATAATATTCTTTTTAAGAATTAAAACAAGGAGGAATTTATGAAACTTAGAAAAATTATTTCAATTGTTCTTGCGATTATGATGGTTGCAACCATCATTCCGTTTGCAGTAATTTCTTCATCAGCAGCAGCAGCCGCTAACAAGTACGAAACTGCAGCTCACGAAATTGACAGCAAATATCGCTATGACCAAACAGACCTTGGTGCAACCTACACACCGGAGCAGACAACCTTTAAGGTGTGGGCGCCAACAGCAACAAGATGTGTACTTAACCTTTATGCAACAGGCACAGACGAAGAACCGGGTGCTCAGCTTTTATCTAAGTCCGAGATGACCTATGACGAAACAACAGGCGTTTGGTCAACAATTCTTGAGGGTGACCAGAAGAACGTTTACTACACCTACTCCATAACTGCAAAGAGTATTGCTACCGATACAGTTACCACCAAGGAAACTGTGGATGTATATTCTGTTGCAACAGGTGCTAACGGACAGCGTTCAATGGTTTGTGACCTTGACTCCACCGACCCTGAAGGCTGGGAAAATGATAAGCACGTTATCACAGAAGACCAGTCCGACGCTTCAATTTGGGAAATCCATGTAAAAGACTTTTCTTACGCTGAAAACTCAGGTGTTTCTAAAGGACACCGTGGTAAGTACCTTGCTTTCACAGAAACAGGTACAACACTTAACGGCGAGGGTGATGTTTCAACCTGTATCGACTACCTCAAGGAGTTAGGCGTAACATATGTTCAGATTAACCCATTCTATGACTTCGGCTCAGTTGATGAGTCCGGCTCCGACAGCCAGTTTAACTGGGGTTATGACCCAATGAACTACAATGTTCCAGAGGGTTCATATTCAACTAACCCATATGACGGTAATGTTAGAATCAAAGAATGTAAGCAGATGATTCAGGCACTCCATAATGCCGGTATCGGTGTAATTATGGACGTTGTTTACAACCATACATACAATACAAGCACATCCTTCCAGGCTTGTGTTCCTGATTATTATTACAGAAAAACTGCCGCCGACGCATTCTCAAGCGGTTCAGGCTGCGGTAACGACACAGCTTCCGAAAGAGCAATGTTCCGTAACTTTATGGTTCAGTCCACAAAGTACTGGGCAGAGGAATACCATGTTGACGGTTTCCGTTTTGACCTTATGGGTCTTCACGACAATGTAACAATGGACGCTATCCGCCAGAGTCTTGACACTATTGATGCGGGTATGCTTATGTACGGTGAAGGCTGGAGTATGTCATCAACTCACGACATCGTTGACTGCGACGGTAATGAAGTTGTAATGTGTAACCAGACCTCCACAAAGCTTATCGACTCAAGAATCGGTATGTTTAACGACCAGTTCAGAGATAGTATGAAGGGTAGTTTTTCTGCCGCTACATCAAAGGGCTTTGTTCAGGGTAACATTGTTGGTAACTGTAAGGGTGTTAAATACGGTATCAGAGCCAACGCTGTTGGCGGTTCCTGTAACTGGAAGGCTGTGAATCCCGGACAGTGCGTAAACTATATGTCCTGTCACGATAACAACACACTTTACGATAAGTTAGGTATGTCTGTAAACGGCAATAATGTAGTGTACAGACAGAGGGATGAAAAACTGATTCATCTTAACAAATTTGCCGAAACAATAGCTGCTACTTCACAGGGTATGCACTTTATGCTTGCCGGTGAAGAGATGGCTCGTTCAAAAGACGGTGACGACAACTCCTACAAGTCATCTCCAACTCTAAATATGATTGACTGGGAAGAGATTGTTAAGAATGCTGACCTTGTATCATATTACAGAGGTATGATGGATATTCGTAAGGCATTCTCACCATTCACAACTGATGATGTAGAGGTTTCTAAGAACCAGTACAAGATTAGCAGTGCCTTGACAATTGATGATAAAGCATTCGCTTTCACAATTTCCAACACCGTTGAAGGTGAATGGAACAAGGTTGCACTTCTTGCAAACAGCAGTACAACAAGCGCAGCTGATGTTGACCTGAGCTTTGACTCCCGTGTAAAGGACACCACAGAGTGGGTTGTTGTTGCAAACACAGAAGAAGCCGGTCTTTCTGCTATTGAGGTAGTTAAGGGCAAGACAATCACAGTTCCTGCATCTTCTGCAATGATTCTTGTTGAAAAGAGCACATTTGATGCCTGCAACATCACAACAAATTCTTCTAAGATTGCAGTTGTCAGCAAAAATATTGAAACCGGCGAAATTATGTCCAAGCGTGTACTTTACGGTAAGGCAGGCGACAAATACAAGGTTGCTCCTAACTCGGAATATGACCTTGAGTATGTTCTCGAGGGTGTTGGCGGCGAAGAAAAGGGTACATTTGGCACTACTGACAAGACTGTTACATACAAGTACAGCAAGTATATTCCTGCTTCACTTAAGAAAACTCTCACAGGCAGAAAAGAATTGACTATTAAGGATGCAACAAAGGTTCAGAAGTATGTAAACAAGGCTATTGAATTTAGTGATGATGAAAAGTTTGTTGCCGACTTTAATATGGACGGAAATGTTGATGTTAAGGATGTAACTATGGTTCAGAAGTACATCAACAAGGATGATGTTGGTATTGTGAATAAGGTGACAGTAAGATACCTCAGCAAGGAAACAAAGAAGGTTATCGCTCCTGACAAAACTTACAAGGTTGTTGCAGGTAAGACAGACACCTATGAGCCAATCTCCATTGTTGGTTACAAGTACAACTCCAACAGTATTTCAGGGGAAGAAACAAGAGTAACACTTACACATACTTTTGAAAACGGACTCGTACTCTTCTACTATGATGACGATAACTATGATGTTACACTTCATGTAAAGCACAGCGGTGCCCTTAGCTGGACTCCTACCCTTTGGGCATGGCACGATGCAGGTGACATCTATGACGCATGGCCGGGTCAGAAGATGACAAAGGATGCTGATTCCGATTGGTACACAGCTAAATTTAAGATTCCAAACGGACTTTCTTATGGTGTTATCATCAACAACAACGGTTCAACTCAGACCAAGGACTACACAGGTCATACAGAGAGTGAGCTGTGGGCTGTAATCAACGACAGCACAGTTGTTGATAAGGGCGACTTCCTAAAGTTCTACACAAGCAATCCTGACGCACAATAATCGCATAAAACTTATCCCCTGCCAAAAGGCAGGGGATTGTTTTTCTTTAAGCAGTGAAATATACCAAACCCTGTCATTCCGAGGAAGTGAAACGACCGAGGAATCTGAAAGGAAAGCAGTAGTGCATTAACCGACAATAACAGGTTACAGGAAAGTGTGATTTCTCTGACAAAATAAGTTGTAGAGAAATGGGATTCCTCGACAAGCTGGGAATGACAGGGTTGTGGTTATAGGAGTAATTAGTATCAATTATACTTTTATAGAAAAAAACAGGCGAAAAATTCGCCTGTAAAATTAATTGAAAATTATTTAAAACTTACATCAATGCTGACTACCTCTGCGTGGGTACCAACTCTGATGTACGGGCCGTAAACTCCTACACCCGATGTAACTATGTTGTG
>JAQXVY010000011.1 GCA_029225165.1 Oscillospiraceae bacterium | reverse complement strand
TAGGTTCTGACTCTTACATAATACTTTTTCTTTGCCGTTAGCTTTGAAATAGTTTTTGATGTAGTGCTGTTCTTACTTACAGTTACAGTTTTTGCTTTGCTGAATTTACTGCTTGTGCTGTACTGAATCTGATAGCCTGTTATTTGAGTAGCCTGCTTTTTCCACTTAACAGTAAATTTCTTTGAGCCTGCGGTAACTTTTGAAATGGTTGTAGCCTTTGGCTTGATTGTGAAATAGAGAGTCTTTGTTCCGCTGTAATTACCCTTAAAGGTAATCTTTACTGCGTACTTGCCCACATTCTTTCTGCCTTTTGCGTAGGATACTGTATAATCTGTGTTTTTCACCAAGGAGTTGCCCTTGCTGTCCTTAACCGTTACAGACGGAGTCCTGACCTTTCCGTTATATGTGTAGCTTGTTGCAGAAAGCTTAACGCTTGATACCTTTGAAATAACAGTTTCGGAAATAATTTCCTTACATACTGTACATTCCTCAACGATTTTTCCGTCCTTGCTTGTTGTTGCTTTAGTTGTGATTGTACCGATTTGGTGACCTGTTGATGGGATTGTTTCGGTGTGACTTGCACCGCAGATATTACAAGAATATACTTTCTCGCCGTCTTCTGTGCAGGTTGTCTCTTTGGTAATCGCACCGCTGTTATATGTGTGAATACCGGTAGGGGCTGTTACATCTGTTTTGAAGCTGTCAGTGCAACCTTCGCAGATGTTTAGCACAAAGCCTTCGTTTACGCAGTTTGGCTCAACAGCTGTCAGTTTCTGGTACTTATGCTGTCCAACATCCGTCTTTTTTGTGTAATTATATTCAACGGTTGCAGAGTGTGTATTGTATGAACCAATTAAAACAGCGTTCCACTGTGCCTGTGTACCCCTGAAATAAATCTTAGTAAAGTTTGATTTATTATCAAGATTATATTTGCCGATAGATGTTAAACCGGCAGGAAGTGTAAGGCTTTCCAATGCGTTGCAGGCATCAAAAACGGAATCAGGCAATTTTGTAACTCTGTCTCCGATAACTACTGTTTTCAGTCCTTTACAACTGATAAAGGCACCGGTTTCAAGAGTGGTAACAGAATCCGGAACAACAACGCTACCCAGATTGTCACATCCACGGAAAGCCTGTGATTTTATTGTATTTACGCTACACGGAATAACAATGGAAGAAATTCCACAGCCTTGAAAAGCGCTGGTTCCTATGAAAGTAACACCGTATGGAATAGCAATATTTCCCAAGTTTTCGCAACCAAGGAAGGTTTCGTTTTCAATTCGGGTTACACCTGAAGGAATATTTACGCTTGTCAGTGCAGTACATCCGTTAAAGGCATTTTTACCCACAGAGGTAACGGTTGACGGAAGTGTAATACTCTTGATAGAAGTTTTGTTTTTTGCCGTGGCAAATGCATAGTCACCGATGCTGACAACCTTTTTACCGCCTAAAACATCGGGAACATTAACATTTACATCATTTCCTTGATATGTAACCACCTGAACGCCACCGTCAACATCAGCATAACGAAAACCGTTCTCAATATATTTATCTACTTTTTTGTATCCACATTCTGAACAAGTATAGGTTGTAACATCGCCCTCTGTTACGCCTGCACCAAAGGTATGAGCATTTAGTTCGCCCTTTTCGTTGCAAATGGAACACTGTTTCCAGTGAGTGGTGCTGTCATATGACCAGCTTGATGAATAGTTATGGTTGCACGCAACGGTGAAGAAATCGTCTGCCGAGCGGAAGAAAGCGACCTTTCCGTTTGAATAAATATTCGTTGGTGTCAGCAACTTATCTTCAATAGTAATGGTGGACGATTTATCAAAATAGAAATCGCCCGACGCTGTAAGACCGATTAGGAATCCCCAGTTGCCATAGGTAACTGTTGTATCTCCCTGTACAGCTTTTCCATCGTGAAACCAACCGGTTGTGACTGTATTCACCCTATTACCATAAACAAGGGTGGAATAGCTGTTCACCGTAATACCCTTGGTAAATTCGTTAAACTCAAAGAAAGCATTTATATTGTCAATAGGTTTCTTTTTCAATTTAGGAAATTGATATTCCACTGCAAGGGAGGTACTTGGGTTTCTGCCAAGATAAGTACTTGTCCAACCTTCGTTACCGTTAATATACACTTTTGGTGAGGATGCAAAAGTATTGCCGACAGCAATCAATCTTACGGACACTCTGTAACTATGTCCCTCTACGCAAACGGTATCCGTAGGAAGCGGTGTATTCGGTGTGTCGGAATCCAGATCAAACCACAGCATACACTTAGTAAAATCGCTGCTGTATCCACAATACTCTGCCCCATCAGGAACGGAGAAGGAGCACAAATCTTTGATAGTTGCACCAATGAACGGTTCCGGTACACTGTCTACTTCAATTTTAGTGATTTGCTCTTTTGCATTAACAGTAATTGTGTGTCCTATCATAACGCTAAAAAGCATCATTAACGACAGGAATAATGAAATAACCTTTTTCATAAGAAACTCCTTTCAACTTTTTTATACAATATGTAGTATCGGATAAGGGGAAAATATCTTTTGCCCCAATATCATTATATAACCTCCTCTATTCTTGCACATCGTACTTTAGTGCAAACTTTTCTAAGGATTTTTTGAACATACCGACAAAAAATCTGACTGTACAATCTGTGCAAATGATTTAATCAGTGGTTCCCTAAAAAAGAAAAAGTGCCGTCTTTTCAGACAGCACTTTATATGTTAATTTTCATTTTTATTGTTTTGGAGAAGCAAGTCCGTCATTCTTCAAAATTCTGTTGAGCGCACTTACAAACTCACGGTAGCCTTTGGGAAAATTTTCAGAGCCTTCGGCATACACCCTCTGTCCTTCATTCACTTCCGCTTTAAATGTAAACATCACTCCGTCTTTGACATACTTTGGGTGTTTACCCCGAAAGCCATTCCAACTTATAATCTTACATAAATTAAAAAGCTCTAACATAATTTCGGTATCGGTTTCGGCACTATTTTCAATAACCCTTTTGCTCTCACCGTCCCTGTAAGATATTCGGTAAAGCGACAAAACTGACTTTGGCGACTTGTTCAAAATTTCGTATTCTATATCATATCGCATACCAACAACTCTTAGCGTAATCTTTTCAAACGAAGTAAGTGTAGTTAAGGTATCCTTTTTTGTAGCAATAGAATTAACGGCATCATTAACACTTTTCTTCAGTTTATCAAAAATAGTCATATTCTGTTTCTCCGATTTATTTATTGTTTATTACCAAACCGCTTTCCCTTGCTCGGACGGCAAGCTCTGTGCGGTTTCTGAACCCTGTTTTTTCCCTCATACTCTGAATATGCCCTTTTACTGTGCGAAGTGACATAAACAGTTTTTCTGCAATAGCGGCATCCGACTCCCCTGCGACCAATTCCCGAAGGACCTCAAGCTCACGGTGGGTAAGATTTTCACTGAATGTATCTCCCAGCTTAAGGGACGGGGCGGATTCCGGATATACCTGTTCTCCTGCCATTGTGCGATCCAAAACAGACAGTATTTCTTCTGCTGCGGAACTTTTATACCAAAAGCTGTCAACGCCCACTTTGTGAGCTCTGTCAATAAAACTGCATTCAGGCTGACTTGTAATAATAATGACTTTCGTATTCGGAAATTCCTTTTTGATTTTTTCAGCGGCGTCCAAGCCACTTGCATTCATAGCCGTACAGACATCCATCAAAACAACATCCACTTTATTTGTACGACAGCAGAACTCAGCCAAAGCCGCACTTTCAACGGACTGAATATGGTTATAATTTTCACTGGCATTTATGTATATTTCAAGAAGCTTTCTTGCCATAGGATCATCTTCAACAATCAGAACATTTATCACAGATTGTCACCTCTTTTCTTTAGAACGGTCATTTTGAGGACAAATTCAGGTTGATTCAGTACTTCCATTGTTCCGCCGATTTGTTCTGTTTTTAGTCTGAGCGAGCCAAGACCGCCACCCTCTACAATTTTATTCTGTGGCTTACTGCCGTCATTAGTAAAACAAGCGAAATACGCTTTATCATCTTCCGTCAACTCAACACAAAGCTTTTTTGCATCGGCGTGTCGCACTGCATTGGTGAGTGCTTCTGTTGCCCCTTCAAAAAACAGGCGGTTTGCATCTTCCTGCTTTGGCATCTGTCCGGTGATAAGCACTTCAATTCCGGCAGAGTGTGCGGCTTTCATAAGCATAACTATTGGCTTATCGTTTTTTGGACTTTCCGATTCCATACGAAGCATTGCAATATTGCGTTTCAACATATTAAGCAGTTCCTGAGGATTGTCATTCTCACTGCGCAAATATCGGCGTGTTGCGAGCAATGCCTGACCAAGCTCTCTATGAATACGGACTTTTGTTTCCAAACGCTCTTTTTCCCGTGTAAGCTTATCAACATTCTCGCCGTACTTAAGCAGACGATTATTCATAACAGTAAGCTCTGCGTTCTTTTCTTTCAGTTCTTCCGTAAGTTTATTCAGTCGTGTCGTTTCTGCCGCTGTGAGCTGGGTAATACCGTCAATAACCTCACGGGCAAAGGTCCACACCGTTTTATCAGGCAAACGCAAAGACGGATTTGCTCCCATGGACAGCCTTGTTACACCTGACTGTATTTCTCCGTTACTTAAGTTTTCCCAAAACCCATTGGCATTCTGTAAATCTCTGCCGAATATCGTATGGCTCAGATTGTTCATTCGGTGATTAATAAGAATAACCATACCGTTTTTGTAAGCAAAGCAAAGACCTGTGTTAAGATAATCAAGACTTTCCTTTACTGATGAGCGAGTGATGGAGTTCTTTTCAAATTTTCTTTCCTTAATCACAATCGTTAAAAGTGTAGCAATGACAGTAAGTAGTAGTAAAATCGGAAGTATTACCGGCAATTCTGCAACACTCTCAATAATCGGTGTAAGCTTCCAAGCAGGGTGTGCGGATTTTACCTGAGCAGCAAACAAAATCAGCATTGCTCCGCTGAGTATAAAGCAAGGGGGAAGAAGTAGCTTTGGCAGTAGTTTTTTCCTGCTGAAAACACGAGGAAACAGACATATGCAGGAGCAAATCGCAACAAATGTTACTACAAGAAAGATTGACTTTACTGCATAATGCAAATCACAAAAGCCTATCATTTGCATTTTCCTCCCTCTGAAATAAGCAGAGTAACGGTGACATCCTCTTCCTGAATATCCCACTCAAAATTTCCGCAGGATACGGACAATTCTGACAATGTATGCTCGGCAATATCTTCATTGCATCCTATCTGCAAACGCATTTTTATAATACCGTCATAGCAGTCAAGATGTATCAGCATAGCTGTAGCATCGTCAAGTAATCTTTCAACAATATTTTCATAAAAATCGAAAGCAACGATTGCTTGTTCCAACTTAAGTAATCCGTCACATTTACTGTCAAATGATGTGAAAATGTCCCCAAGCCGTAAATTATCAAGGGATTCTCTGATACAGTATTCAAGTTCTTTTGCAGGGATGATATTGCTTTCCTCTCCAAGCAAAAGTAGATTGCCCCTACGCTTGATGTATGCACAAATTACAGATACCTTTGCAATTACACTTTTGTTCTGCTTAGGCTCGGACTCTGCAAGCTTCAAGAGTTCCTCTGCTTTTGCAAGCTGAGGTGCGACTTCCTTGGTAATTCGGTCGTATAAACGGCTCTTTTCTTCCGTCCTGGCACGGTTTTCCTTTAACTCCAGCTCTGCTTTCAAAAGTTCGTTCTTTTCGCCCAGTCTTTCCCGTGTGTAACGGAGTTCCTTTATGAGTTCTTTGATTTGTTTTACATCGTCCTGCCAAAGAACATAACCGCCTGTAATTGCTTTGCTATGCAGTATAGTATCTCCCAAGTCAACAGGTTCGGCTTCGGCACTTTTCATCACATCCTCAGTCAGTGCTGTTGCTGTACCTGAAACCATACATAGCTGATAATTGGTATCAACAATCTGTGCGGATACCGTTGAACTGCGGAACAGTTCGTTATAACTTGTATTGGACGGAATAAGACCGCTTTGAATTGCACTTTCCAAAAGGGAAATAATCATTATGCAGTCAATCGCCGCCAAATCACCACTCACTATCTGCATACAATACAACACCCAAAAGATTATGGAAATCCCAAAAATGACTGCCGGAAGTTTTTGAAAGTTCTTACTTGAGGGTACTCGGCTCTTTTTAATCAGCATTACCACAAAGTAAATACCGAGAATAATAAACCAAGCCATAGTTATATAATACAGAAAGCGGTATTTGCAATCAGACTCGCAGTTTTCAAAACCTTTTGGAAATGAAAAAACAAGTTGATGAAGGTCGTTTGTAAAAACCGCTGTTACAAGAAATGTGGCAGGTATATACATATATTTTAATTTATTCGGTGTTTTATAGTTTTCAGCCTTTCCGATATGGTCGATAATGAAAACGCCCAAAAGAGGTACAAACACCATAGGAATATAATAGGAATACCATAGGTAACGCCCTAAATGTGTGCCGTTTTGGGCAATAAACTCCCATTTGCAGGTTCTCAGAATAAGCCAAAATGCCAGCAATATGCCAACCGCTATGAGATAATGTCTAACCTGTTTATTGATAATTCTTGTTCCGACAGACGAGCACCACCCGATAACAAGGGAAATCTGAATAACGCTTCTAATCATTACCAAAAGCATTTTAAGGACAGGTTCATCTACTTGAGTATGGAACGCACGGGAATAATATGCAATCAACAGCAAAACAGTTACACCCATTGCATATAGTATAGTCTTTTTGTTAATCTTAGTCACTGCCACACCTCGCTTTTTCATTAGTTATATTTTATCATATAAAAATCAAAGTTCAATCCTCTAATGTTTGCATAGGAAAAATAATTATTAAAAATGTCGCCCTTGAAGAGCGACATCTTTCATTATTATAATTGTGTACGAAACAGCCTAAGCATCGCTTTTATAGCACTGACGGAAAGAAAATTATCTTGATTATTCGATGTATAGATTCTTTCACCTGATGCATAATCCACCCTTAGCTTTGCTCCATACATATCAGGCAGTCCATTAACTTTAACACATACGCCGTTATTTTTCGCAAGATTATGCTCCTCAATTATTCTTTGCAAACACTCCATAAAAGATGGCTCTGCTTTAAATTTAACATCTACATTATTTTCGAAACGAGAACGATGGCAATATCTGCCGTTCACAAATTCATTCTCAAGCCTTGCTTCCAATATGTAAACACGATTTCCTATTTCTTCATCCGAATCTAAAAACGCAAGGGTTGAAAATTTACATTCAAAAATAATTATCTGCTTGGACTTAATAATTTTCGGAGCATTAGTATTGACTCTTTGTACAACTCCGCCGTCCTCATCAATCATATCCATTTTTTTAAAAAAACTTAACATACTATTATTTCACCTCTAAACAAGGTATTTAGGGGAACACTGATTAAATCGTTTGTGCATTTATGCGTGATTTAATCAGTGGTTCCCAAGGTATTTAGTTGTAAGGGCTATAAAATAATCATAAACTGCATCATAACACTCATTGTCTGTTTTCAGAGTTAATGTTTCGCCGCCAAAGCACACCTTGAAGCTGTTTGTTGTTTTGTCAAAAATATTATGTTTTTTGTTATTTTTCTTTTTGGTGTAATCTGCAAAACCGTATTTTTCATTAAGCCTTGCAAACTCAGAAAACTCAGCTTCGGTTATTTCGATATTTTGAATATCAACCTCTTTTGAACCATTTTCGCCATCTTTTAAAACACACCATGCATTAAAAATATATTTATCGTTATCTTCATATGCCGAGAAGGCATAGCAATATGCCCTGTTCATATGGTTTTGCGTAATTGAGATTGAAGAAATTTCCGAATCGGTTTTTGCAGGCTGAGGCGAACAACCAAACAATGAAAATACAACTGATAATAAGCACATAATAATTATAATCTTTACAACTAATTTCATTATTATTTTATATCATTAAAATCAAAAACATCACCGCACTGCGGACAGAATTTAGGAATGTTCTGTGCGTCGCTCGGTATCCAACCGCATTTATCACATCTGTATGAATGTACACCTGTGTTGCTGTTGTTTGACACAGGCTGTTGATTCGTCTGTATGCATAATTTCATCTCTGTCTTCTCTGACATCTACATTACAGCTTGTAACCTGAGATATTTCGATAATATCAGGATTCTGCTCTCTCCGGTTTGATGATGAGGTGACGATAAACCTGTGGTTAATTTCATCAACATACACCTTTTCGTCAGTGCCTAATGTTCGTGTCGGGTTGAAGTAAGCGAGCTGTCTTTTGTTTTCTAAACAGATAATTCATCGAAAATTATTTCTATTTATTCCTAATATAATTTTAATAGTTTTGTTTCTCTTTCACAATGTACTTTAGTGCAAACATTTAAAAAAATAATCTCTGTTTCATTATCTGAAGATTTCACTGTATATCCCAATTCTGCATATCCTCTTACTCTTTTATGATACATTCTTTCAAGCATCGGCATAAAAATATCAGCATAATCGTATAAAATAATCGGATGATGTCCGTCCTGAATATTCCAAAACATATATAATTTGATAAATTTACAGATTACAGAAATTTAAAAGTTGTGTCTGTAAGTTGATTGACATACGATAGTGCATTTGCTATCATTTATTTGTAATAGGGATGTGCTTATCTATCAATTATCGGTGAATAAAAATTTGGAGTAAAATGTGAAGAGGAAAATTTTTGAGTTTATAAAACAGGAAATGATACTGATTGTTGCCTGTGTGCTTGCGGTGATTTCAATGTTCTTTGTAACACCAGACAAGGAGTATCTTGAGTACATAGATTTTAGGACACTTGGGATATTGTTCTCTTTGATGGCACTGATGGCAGGCTTTCAGAGTATGGGCGTATTTGAAGAAATCTCACGAAAGCTGTTAAATAAGGTGCAAAATATTCGCCAGCTTGTGGTAACACTGACTTTACTTTGTTTCTTTTTCAGTATGATAATTACCAATGATGTGGCGCTCATAACTTTTGTTCCGTTTACCTTTGTTCTGTTTGATATGATTGGGCAGGCAGAGGAGAAAAAGTTGCTTATTCCCGTGGTGATTTTGCAGACCATAGCTGCTAATCTGGGCAGTATGCTGACGCCAATCGGCAATCCGCAGAATTTGTATCTGTACGGAAAATCGGGTATGGCTTTTGAAAAATTTATTATTTTGATGTTGCCTTATACAGCCTTGTCACTTGCAATGTTGCTTGTCAGTAGTTTTGCCATAGGAACTTTTGGAAACAAGAAAATCACCGTAAGTCTGACCACAAAAAGCAAAGAAAAGAACACCTGCAAAGTGATAATATATGCTGTGCTGTTTTGCATTTGCATTCTTGCGGTATTGCGTGTTATTAGTGTTAGTATTGCGTTTGCCGTTACACTTTGTGCAATTCTGATTTTTGACAGAAAAGTGTTGAAAAAAGTTGACTATTCCCTGTTGCTCACATTTGTCGGGTTCTTTATATTCATTGGAAATATGGGCAGACTCCCAATGTTTTCTTCCCTGTTACAGAAATTCATATCAGGTAATGAGGTGATTACTGCCGTGCTTACCTCTCAGGTTGTAAGCAATGTTCCGGCGGCACTGCTTTTGTCAAATTTCACTGATAACCTACCGGCATTGATTGTCGGGACTAATATAGGCGGTTTAGGTACATTAATCGCATCTATGGCAAGCCTGATTTCATACAAATTCATAGCACAAAAGAAAAATGTATCCAAAGGAAAGTATCTCCTGTTCTTTACCATAGCCAATATAATTTTTCTTGTGGCGTTAATGTCGATGTATGTTATAATAAAGTAGGATAAATCAAAATTTATGTAGATGCTCATTATTATTTTCTACGAATGAGCCAATTCGTAAATAGCTTTTATATCAGCAGGAAGATTATCGGGAATTATTTTGTTAAGGCGTTCTTCGTTACCATCAGAAATAGCTTGTTCATAATACCAACATTTGAACTTAATCATTGCCATATTTTTTTCAAGCTCTTGAAGTTGTTTTTCAAGAGCTTTTCTTCTGTCCTCAAATAGTTTTTTGCGGTTTGAATAAGTTGAAGGTCCTTCAGCACACCAGTCCATAAACTGTTTGATATCTTTGATTTCCATACCTGTCTTTTTAAGACATTCAATCACACGAAGAGCCTCTATTTCAGACTCAGAAAATATACGAATGCCGGATGAGCGTTTCATATTTGGAAAAAGGCCTTCTTTGTCGTAGTATCTTAGTGTAGAAATGGGTAAACCAAACATTTTTGAAATTTCACCGATTGTATTCATAATAACCTCTCTTTACATAAAAAATTTTTAAAAAGCACTTGACCTAAAGTCAGGTTTAGGTATTAATATATAATTAATGATAACAAAAAAATAATTTTGTGTAAAGAGAAAGGAGCAAATTATGTTAGGAAATTTTACTTATTGTAATCCAACAAAATTATATTTCGGAGAGGATTCACTCTCAAATTTAGGTGCGGAGCTTAAAAAATATGGACAGAATGTAGTGTTAATATATGGTGCCGGTTCTATTAAGAAAAACGGAATTTATGACGAAGTAATGGCTATTCTTAAAGAAGAGGGTAAGAATATCACAGAGATTGCAGGTGTAATGCCAAATCCAACACTTGAAAAATTGTATGAAGGTGTTGAAATTGCAAGAAATCATAAAGCGGATTTTCTTCTTGCAGTAGGTGGAGGGTCTGTATGTGATTATGCCAAGGCAGTTTCCGTATCTGTTAATTGTGAGGAAGACCCTTGGGAAAAGTATTATCTTAAATTTGACGAGCCTTCTTGTGAGATAATTCCGGTAGGCTGTGTGCTGACGATGGTTGGTACCGGTTCAGAGATGAATACAGGAGCAGTCATTACCAATCATTCTGCTAAGCTGAAAATAGGTCATGTTTTTGCTGATGAAAATATTATGCCTAAATTCTCTATTTTAAATCCTAAGTACACACTGACGCTCCCTCATTATCAGATGATTTCAGGGATTTATGATATTTTCAAT
>JAQXVY010000010.1 GCA_029225165.1 Oscillospiraceae bacterium | reverse complement strand
TCTGCAAGTTCCGTTCGACTTGCATGTGTTAGGCACGCCGCCAGCGTTCATCCTGAGCCAGGATCAAACTCTCTAAAAATTTGTATATTAAATCCGCTTTCGCAGACTTAACATCATTCTTAAATCGTCAAGCTCATCTCTGAATACTTGAGTGTTCGTTTTTTAGTGTTTTCTCACTTTATAACTTGAGCATTAAACTCAAAGTCATCTTCGGGTTTCTTTAGTTCGTTGTTTAATTTTCAAGGTCCGTGTTCCTCTTTTTTCTGCAATTTTCTCAATCAAGTTTTCACTTGATTTTCTGTCGCTTTCTCAAGCGGAACGTGTCTTATTATACGACCCTTTACCCCAAATGTCAATACCTTTTTTCAACTTTTTTGAAAATTTTTTATCATTTCTTTTCCCATTTCTTTTCCCCTTTTCTATTTATATGCAAAATGAGTTTTCGCAAATTTTTACTTTCTAATACGCCTTTCACTCTGCTTTAAAAAACATTTCACTCTATTTTCATAAAATGTTCTCTTTGTTAGTATTTTTGCATAACTATAAGGTCGTTGTATTGTTGACTTTTTACAAACTTAATTTTTTCTAATAATTGGTAGTGATTTTTTATAAACTTTATGCTATAATTATATTACAGTAAAGACAGGGAGGTAAGTTCCAATGGGCACTAAACATATTATTACTGTTGCAAGGCAGTTCGGCAGTGGCGGACGAGAAATTGCACAAGCATTAGCTAAAGAGCTTGGAATTGATTTTTACGATAAGGAACTAATCTCTATGGCTGCCAAAGAGAGCGGAATGAGTCCGGAGGTCTTTGAAAAGATTGACGAACAGGCTGCTAACAGCTTACTCTACTCCCTTTCTATGGGTCTTTACAACTTTGGCAATGGATTTTCAGCAATGGGCGACTTACCTGTTAACGATAAGCTTTACATTATTCAGCACAAAATGATTAAAAAACTTGCCGACAAGGGTCCTTGTGTTATCCTTGGCAGATGTGCGGACTATATTCTTAAAGACTATGATAATGTTGTAAGCATCTTTATAAACGCAGATATGGAATACAGGAAAGCACACGCAATTAAGTATCACAATGTGGACAAAAGGCGTGCTGAACAGGTTGTAAACAAAGCAGACAAAAACCGTGCCAACTATTATAGTTTCTATTCGGGACAAAAATGGGGTCAGGCTCAAAACTATGATTTGTGTATCAATAGTGAGCGACTGACCGTTGATGACGCAGTAAATTTAATTAAGACCTATGTCAATTTATTAGAAAAGTAACCGTCATAATTTTAGTTCTCCTGAATAGAATATATTATATGTTCTTAAAGGAGGTAAAAGCATTGAGAGATTACTTATACGAAGTAAGACTATACGAAGATATTGACGACTATATCTTTAGAGATGTTGAATGGCAAGAAAGCCAGAGATAGGTAACGCCAATGAATGAGGAAAATATTTAAAGGATGAACTTGATTTTCTTTCAAGCTCATCCTTATTTTTTGCCCCTAAACGGTACGAGGGCTTGGTTACTATTATATGAAAGAAATGATAAAATATACTTTTCAGATTTAAAAAAATTGAAAGCTGTCTTTTTTCAATTGGATTTCGGTTTATTCATTATTGCTGATAACAGACAATGGGTCAACATAACTGCCGTTAACTCTTACTGCAACATGGAGATGTATTCCGTCTTTGTTTTCACAGGGAATACCACCAACATTGGACAGCACATCACCCTTTGTTATTGTGTCGTTAATCTCCACCTTAATATTATCCACACCACTGTAATAAATCATAAATGAACCGCAATCAAGGATAATCACCTTGCCCATACGCTCATCGGTATATATATCACCAACAACGCCGTCAGCCATAGCCAAAACCTTGTCGTCCTTTTTACAGGCAAAGTCAAGTCCTAAATGACTGCGGTAGTCACCCATAGTTTTGCTATATACAGCATCCTCGGAAAAAGCCTTGGAAACCTTTGTATCCTCTATGGGATAAATCAGGCTACCCGGCACTTGGAGCATTGTTTCAACAGCAGAAAGGGTAGTTGAGGGTGCAGGGGTTGTGGTTGTGGGCATAGTTGTTGATGTTGTAGTTTCTGTAACAGTTGTTGTGGAAGTTTCTGTCCTTTCAACAGTAACACCTGTTATGGGGTTGTTCGCCTGGGTAGCGGTAACTGTGGTAAGTTCGTTCTTTTTTTCCTTATACTCTGAATAAGAAGTAAATGTTGACCAAACAGCAAGTCCTATTGCTGTGATACATATCGCCAACGAAATGTAAAAGCTGACAGTGCTTTTTGCTGATTTACGCTTTTTGTGATTATGGCTGTTTTTGTACTTATTATATTCGTCCATAATAACACCTCCGAAGATATTATGGGTGCAGTATGGAAAAAATATGCAAGTAAAAAGATATTTTTGATTTGGGTTGTGCCGTTTCAAAATAATACATAAATAAAGCGTTGACTTTGCCTTTGTGTATGGATAAAATGAAAATACAGTTAATTTTATTAAGTATAATTATAGCGATGTAATAAAGAGAGGATGCATATAATTTGAAATTAATCTCAAATTTCGACTACTGCGACAAAAAATACAATGAAATAATAAATTTAGCTTTCAATTACAGTGAACATTTTACCTGTTGCAGTTTTAAGTATCTACATAACAAAGATAAAGAACAAAGCTATCTTGATTTTTATAAAGCAGTTGCACCTTTTGAATGTGACAAGTTTCTTTTTGAACAGCCAAAGCAGTATGAAAAAAGTCAAAATTTTAATGTGTATAGTCTAAACGAAAACACAAAAAGTAAAATTTTAGAAGTTGGTTCTTTTAGAAATTGGTGGGCAGGATATTATCCTGAGGATTTAGCATTTTATCATAACAAAAAACTATGGTTCAGATGTATTACCCACGAAGAACTCATATACATTAAGACAACTAACAATAAAATACTTGACGAACTTTCAAATATAGGAGTATCATTCAAAAATTATGATTTAGATGGACGAATCTAAACTACAAGGTTTATAAAACGCAAAAAGCCCGATTTTCGGGCTTTTTTCTTGTGTATCATTTTCGGTATGGAAAGATTGGAGGCGTCACCCGGATTTGAACCGGGGAATCAGAGTTTTGCAGACTCGTGCCTTACCACTTGGCTATGACGCCGAATATCATTTTTTATTTTTGATAATACATTATATTCGCTGAAATCGTCTTTGTTACAAAATAAAAAAGCACCTAACATTAGGTGCTTTGATGTGGAGCGGATGACGGGGCTCGAACCCGCTACCTCCACCTTGGCAAGGTGGCGCTCTACCAGATGAGCTACATCCGCATTTTTGGCGACCCGGATCGGGCTCGAACCGACGACCTCTAGCGTGACAGGCTAGCGTTCTAACCAACTGAACTACCGGGCCAAAAAAGTGGTGGGAACAACAGGGCTCGAACCTGTGACCCTCTGCTTGTAAGGCAGATGCTCTCCCAGCTGAGCTATGCTCCCACAACGAATGTGTTGTCTATTGACAACGATAATTATTATATAGTATATAGAGTTAAATGTCAATATCTATATGCAAATTTTTTTGATTTTTTTCAGTAAATTATATGATTTTTGTTGAAGTAAAAATCCCCTTTGCTTACGCAAAAGGGATTTTGTTGGAGGCGTCACCCAGATTTGAACTGGGGAATCAGAGTTTTGCAGACTCGTGCCTTACCACTTGGCTATGACGCCATCTATGAAATTGATACACAAAAAGCACCCATTAAGTGCTTTTGCTGTGGAGCGGATGACGGGGCTCGAACCCGCTACCTCCACCTTGGCAAGGTGGCGCTCTACCAGATGAGCTACATCCGCATATATGGTGCCTCCGGACGGAATCGAACCATCGACACGGGGATTTTCAGTCCCCTGCTCTACCGACTGAGCTACAGAGGCAAATTTTTGGCGACCCGGATCGGGCTCGAACCGACGACCTCTAGCGTGACAGGCTAGCGTTCTAACCAACTGAACTACCGGGCCAAAAATTGGTGGGAACAACAGGGCTCGAACCTGTGACCCTCTGCTTGTAAGGCAGATGCTCTCCCAGCTGAGCTATGCTCCCACATTGTCGCCTTTGTTAGCGACGAACATTATAATACAGTATTTCCTACAAAATGTCAACACCTTTTTTATATTTTTTCAAAAAATTTTCTCAACAGCTATCTCCTGCTCTATTTCATTTTCAATATAGTTCAGGACTGTCCCCTATTTCCGCTATAATTGATAGCCAAAATGTCATAAGTTATCCCATCAAATCATAAGTATATGTGTAACGAAATAATCGGAGGAAGCAAAATGACAGATTATCTACCTGAAGGACGAAGAATAGATACATATGAAAATCTTGAGTCAATTTCCTGTCTTAAATCCCTAAGCGAGGCAATGCGTGACCGTAAAATTTTGGAGGCAAGGGCAACGGTTTGCGACCAAAACCACAACCTTATTGTTGACCTTGGGTTTATGAAGGGTATCATCAAAAGAGAGGATGGTGCTATCGGCATAAGGGATGGCAAGGTGCGTGATATTGCAGTTATTTCACGAGTAAACCGACCTGTCTGCTTTGTGGTAAAGGGCTTTACCAAGGACAAAGAGGGCAACAATGTTGCAATTCTTTCAAGGGAAGAAGCACAATTAAGGTGTCAAAGGGAATACATCAGCAGACTTAACACAGGTGACATTATTGACGCAAAGGTCACTCACCTTGAAAATTTCGGCGCTTTTGTAGACATTGGATGCGGTATCCCGGCACTTATACCTATTGACGCAATTTCCGTTTCACGAATTGAGCATCCACGGGAAAGATTCACCGTTGGAATGGACATTAAGGCTGTTGTTAAGTCCATTGTTGACGGAAGAATCAGCCTTTCTCACAAGGAGTTACTTGGCACTTGGGAGGAAAATGCCAGAAAATTCACCCCCGGGGAAACTGTTGCAGGGATTATCAGAAGTGTTGAAAGCTACGGTGCTTTTGTTGAACTCGCCCCGAACCTTGCCGGATTGGCTGAAAGCAAAGAGGGCATAAAGGTGGGCGAACAGGCGTCTGTTTTCATTAAAAACATTATCCCCGAAAGAATGAAAATCAAGCTGATTATTATAGACACCTTTAAGTACAACTACAATCCAAAGCCACCTGAATATTTTTACAAGGGTAAGCATATGGACACATTTTTGTACAGTCCCGAAATTTCCGACAAAAGGGTGATAAGCACCTTTATTTAGTTGCACTTTGCCTGTATTTATGCTAAAATTACGGCAGATAATTTTGCATTTACAGGAGGTTGCAATGGAAAATTTGTGGCTTTATCTTGTCCTGTCAATAGTGGTGATTATTCAAGTAGTCATCTGTGTTATTGTGGTAAAGAACAGCAAAAAAGATGACTCAAATGACTATGAAAAGGAATTTTTGCTGTTAAGACAGGAGCTTAACGAAAGCACATCCAAAAACATAAAAATGATGGCTGATATGATTAATCAAAATCAGCAGAATATGTCCGCAGGTCAAAAGGAAAAGCTGGAACAGATGGAGCAACGGCTAAAAACATTTTCCCTTGAAAATGAGCAAAAGCTGGAGAATATCCGTTCCGTTGTAGAAAAGCGTTTGACCTATCTCCAGGAGGACAACAACGCCCGACTTGAAAAAATGAGGGAAACAGTTGACGAAAAACTGCAAAAAACCCTTGACGACAAACTGAACAAGTCCTTTAACCTTGTGAACCAAAGGCTTGAACAGGTGTACAAGGGCTTGGGCGAAATGCAAAACCTTGCTGTTGGTGTAGGCGACCTTAAAAAGGTGCTTTCCAATGTTAAAACAAGGGGAATTTTAGGAGAAATTCAGCTTTCAGCAATTCTAAAGGAAATCCTTGCACCGGAACAGTATGAAGAGAATATCGCCACCAAAAAGGGCAGTAAGAATGTGGTGGAATTTGCAATTAAACTACCGGCTGACCAGGACAGCTTTGTGTATCTGCCCATTGACAGCAAATTCCCCGGAGATACATATCAAGCCCTTGTAAACGCAATGGAGGAGGGCAACAAGGAGCAGATTGACAGGGCGTCAAAGGCACTTGTAGCCACAATAAAAAACGAGGCGAAGGACATTCGTGACAAATACATCTCCCCTCCCGAAACCACAGAATTTGCAATTATGTTCCTGCCCTTTGAGGGGCTTTACAGCGAAGTTGTAAACAGAGGTTTGGTAGAGGTACTCCAGAGAGATTACAGGGTGAATGTTGCCGGTCCGTCCACAATGGCGGCTCTGCTGAACTCACTTCAAATGGGCTTTAAAACATTGGCTGTACAAAAGCGAAGTGCAGAGGTTTGGAAAATCCTTGGTGAGGTTAAAAGCGAATTTGACACCTTTGGCGCAGTCCTTGACAAAACCCAGCAGAGAATCAATCAGGCAAATGCCGAGCTTGACAAGCTGGTGGGAGTACGCACAAGGCAAATCCAGAGAAAGCTTTCCGCTGTGCAAAAAATTGAAAGCACCTCGGAAAGCAGTGGAGAAATCTCCGCATTACCTGATGAAATTTAATTTTCATATCATTCATAATCACACATAGTAGTTGGGCTGTGCAAACGCACAGCCCATTTTTGATGAAGTATTAGATAGAAAGCTAAATCGCAACAAACTTAAATCCGTTTTTCTTTGCGTACTTGTAGGCGGCAGAGCCTTTTTTGCCTTTGATTGTAAAGCCACTAACCTTTTTGGTTTTGTAATTCTTACCGTAATACACATACCCAAACGCTTGCTTTCCTATCTTTTTGACGGTAGATGGGATTGTTACGCTTTTTAGATTTGGGCAGTCCATAAAATCGTGTGCAGGAATTTCTTGTATATATGACGGAATATAAACACTATTCAGTAATTTACAACCCTCAAAATTGCCTCCGACATTAAGTTCTTCAATATAAAAGTTGGGCATTGTTACACTTTTAAGATTTACACAATTCTGAAATATACCAAATTCTATATAAACTTTATTGTCTGACTCAAATTTAATTTTGCTTAACTTTCTGCAATTTGCAAAAGCACACCACCTTATGGTTTGAACTTTTTTAGGTATTGTAATTTCTTTTAACTTTTTACAGGAAGCAAAAGCGTTATCTTCAATTTTTGTCAGCGCCTTCGGCAAAATTATTTTCTTCAAATTCTTATTCATTAAAAAGGCATTTGTGTTGATTTTCTTTACAGTTTCAGGAATCTTAAGTTCTGTTTTCTTTATTGCTCTTGGACAGGTTACAAGTGATGTCTTTCTTTTGTTGTAAAGAACTCCGTCCTTATGGGAATAATTCCTGTTGTGCTTGTTAACAACAATTTTCTCCAATGTATTAGTTTCCATTGCGTACGGATGAACATAGTTTACTTTTCTACCTATATTAAGGGTTTTAATAGATGTGCCGGAAATCACATTGGATCTTAAGCTTTTAACATTGGGAGGGATATTAAGCTTGGTTAAGCTTTTGCAATTATAAAAGCCCCATGAGCCTATCACCTTTACACTTTTACCAAAATTTACTTTTTTAAGATTTGTGCAATTAGAAAAAGCATCCTGTCTGATGTCGGTAACAGTGTGAGATATTGTTACTTCCTCTATAATTTTATTTCCGCTGAAAGCAAACTTCCAGATTTCCTTAACCCAATAGCCGTCAATTTCAGATGGAATAACCACCTTTTTATCCTTACCGTTATACTGTCTGATAATTGCGTAATCACCTACAATTTCGTAGGTGTAATCCCCGTACTGCTTAAAGCGACTTGGTTTCTCTGTATTCGCCTCAGGGGAAGTTACTGTTTCGTCAGTTTGTACTGTGTCTGTTGTTTCCGAACTGACTTCCTCTGCCCCTACTGTTGGAATAACTGTAAAAACAGATAATAACATTACCATTGCTAATGTGATTGATAATAGTTTTTTCATAATAAAGCCTCCTTGTCATTTTTTATAAAGTAATAATTAATTTTCTTTTTTAATACTCACTTTTCCATTAGATGCACCTCAAAACAACTTGTTAATAATATAATTTTGAGATAATTAACCCTTTCACTATATACAACAAGAGAAATTGAAAAAATGGGACAGATTTTTCAAAATTTTTTTAAATTTTTTAGATTTTTTATTAAACATTAAGAAATACTTGATTATCACCCTAAATCTTCCGCAAATAAATTGTTGCAAAAGTTATGCAAATGGAGTAAAATCGTTTTGGGAGTGATAAGATGAAAAGAATAATATCATTGTCATTATCTTTAATTATATTTAGTATGTTGCTTTTCGGATGCGGTAAGGTAGAGGTTGAAAGTGTACATCTCTCCGACCAAACAGTAAAATTGCAACTAAATGATACATACAGCCTTTCGGCAACGGTTTATCCAAAGGATTCGGCAGAGCCTATGGTATATTGGGAAAGCAGTGACACATCTGTTGTCACAGTTAAGTCAGGTGTTGTCACCGCAGTTGGTGAGGGCAAAGCAAATGTTAAGGCTTTTACAAGCAACGGAGTAAATTCTGTTTGCGAATTTTCAGTTGACAATATTCTCACAGAAAAGCTGACCATCAACAAAAAGAATTTTACTATGATGATTGGCACCAAGAAAAAAATAGAATACACCGTTGTTCCTAAAACAGTTTCAGGGAACACAATCGCTTGGGACAGCAGTAACGAAAAGGTGGCAACTGTTGACGGCGGTGTTGTTAAGGCTGTGGGCACAGGCGAATGTGACATTACCGCAACAAGCAACAACGGCATAAAGGCAAAGTGTCACCTCACCGTTAAGGTTAAGCCTACCGGTGTCAGACTTAATTCACACGCAACGACTGTTGCCACAGGCAAAACCTTTCAGCTTACCGCTGATGTTCTGCCTAAAGACACAGCATACAAGGAGATTAAGTGGGAATCCTCCGACAGTTCCGTTGCCACAGTTGACAATAGTGGTAAGGTTAAAGGCATCAGAACAGGAAAATGCAAAATCTATGCCACAACCTACAACGATAAATACGACTACTGCAATATTACCGTCACACAGGCACCTCTTACCTTTAAGGGTACGGGAAACAAAATGCTGGACAATGTGACTGTTTCTGCCGGAGTATATGCAATTACAATGACCCACAAGGGTGACGGAGTGTTTAAGGTAATCGGCTCTGACGGTGACGGCAGGGCATACACCTATGTTGATGTCAGGGGCGACTACACAGGCACAAATCTTTATGCAAAAGGAAAAAGTGACGGTGTGGAAAATGCTACAATCAGCATATCCGCAACAGGCGAATGGACAATTAAAATCAAGGCTATCACCTATGACGGAACAGACAACATAACAGGCAGCGGAGAATGTGTTTCCCCTATGTTCCAAGGTACAAACAAACAAAACACAGTAAAGCTGAAGAACGCAAAAGACGGCGACTTTACAGTATTCCTCTTTGACCAAAATGGAAAGCAAATCGGCGTTTTGTGTGATGAGCTTGACGATTACGAGGGTACAGTTAACGCAACCCTTGACAAAAATAAATACTACTTTATTGTTGTAAAATCCCAGGGTGAATGGCAGGTTGACTTTGACAACAACAGCAAGGAAACCAAAGTCAAAAACACTAATTAACAGCCTTTAAAGAATAAATTATCCCTCCAATGGCAATACTTTTAGTAGATTGTCAGGGGGGATTTTTTTGCAGTACAGCAAGGTTGAAATTTGCGGTGTAAACACCGGAAAGCTTAAGGTACTTAAAGAAAGCGAAAAGCGTGAACTGCTTACTATAATGAAAAACGGCACAGAAAAGGAAAAAGCAAAAGCCCGTGAAAAGATGATTAACGGAAATCTCCGTCTTGTTTTGTCGGTTATTCAGCGGTTTACTAACCGTGGCGAAAACCCGGACGACCTTTTTCAGGTTGGTGTTATAGGGCTGATTAAAGCAATCGACAACTTTGACTGTTCATTAAATGTTCGATTCAGCACATATGGTGTGCCTATGATAATTGGCGAAATTCGTCGATATTTAAGGGATAACAACGCACTTAGGGTAAGTCGGTCTATGAGGGACACAGCCTACCACGCAATGCAAATCAAGGAAAAGCTCATTAATGAAAACAACAGAGAACCCACAGTTGAAGAAATCGCAAAGATTATGGATGTGCCAAAGGAAACCGTTGTACTTGCCCTTGAGGCAATAGTTGAGCCTGTTTCCCTGTACGAGCCTGTTTTTTCCGATGGTGACGACACAATCTATGTTATGGATATGCTGAGCAGTAACAATTCCGACAGCAACTGGCTTGAGGAAATTTCTTTTAGAGAATCAATCAAAAAGCTGAGCAAAAGGGCAAAAAAGATTTTGAACCTGAGGTTTTTACAGGGTAAAACCCAAATGGAGGTAGCCAAGGAAATAGGAATAAGTCAGGCACAGGTTTCAAGAATAGAAAAAGGGGCATTAAATCAAATCAAAAGGGATATGTGATTTACAAAAGAAAATTAACAAAAAATCTCCCTGTCGTTCCAAGCCACGCACTGTCATTCCGTGCCACACCATGTCATGACCAGCTTGTCGAGGAATCCCCAGCCTTTACCACCCATTTTGTTAAGAAAATCATTCTTTCCTATAACCTATTAGTGTCAATTTAGGCACAACTGCTATCCTTTCGGATTCTTCAGTCGCTATGCTCCCTCAGAATGACAGGAGGGGTGGTTTTCATTGACCATACCGGTAGGCTGTAAGACAAGCGATTATCTCTTCCTGCATCGTAGGGCTGTTTGTACCCCAAAAAAATAATAAAAATCTCCTTTACTTTCCCAGTTTAGTATGTTAAAATTTTATTGTGTGAAAGCAACGGAGGTTTTTTTTATTATGAACAACAAAATTAAAGATGAGGCAACAGACCTTCTTTTCAAAGCAATTTTAAACCTAAAAAACGAGGAGGAATGTTACAGTTTTTTTGAGGATTTATGCACAGTTCCCGAGCTTAAGGCAATGTCACAGAGAATTGTAGTGGCAAAAATGCTTACGGACAAAAAGGTTTACAGCGATATAGTCGCCAAGACCGGTGCGTCAACTGCCACAATCAGCAGGGTAAACAGGAGCCTTATATACGGATGTGACGGCTACGAAATGGTTTTTGACAGAATTTATAACAAGGATGAGGACAAGTAATATGCCTTCATACGAATTTTTTGCCCGGTTTTACGACAGTCTGACCGACAATGTGGAGTACGAGCAAAGGGCTGATTACATAATTAATCTCCTGAGGGAAAATCACAACCACCAAATGGGACTTACCCTTGACCTTGCCTGCGGTACAGGAACTCTTACCCTATTATTAAAGGAAAAGGGCATTGATGTTTTCGGTGTTGACGGTAGCTGTGAGATGCTTTCTGTGGCACAGCAAAAGTCCTATGAAAAGGGCTTTAACACATTGTTTTTGTGCCAAAAAATGGACGAGCTTGACCTTTACGGAACAATTGACACCTGTGTTTGCACTCTCGACAGTCTAAACCACATTGTGGACGAAAAGGCTTTTGAAAAAGCCATTGAAAGGGTATCTGTTTTTATGAACAAAGGCGGATGCTTTTTGTTTGATTTAAACACCATTTACAAGCACAGGGAGGTTCTCGCTGACAATTCATTTGTGTTTGAAAATGATGAGGTTTTTTGCGTTTGGCAAAATACACCGGCAGATAATGACATTGTAGAGATTGACCTTGACTTCTTTGTCAGGTATAATGATACATACAAAAGGTACAGCGAATTTTTCAGAGAACGAGCATATTCCCTTGAATTTGTTAAAAAGACATTGGAAAAGTATAGTTTTTCTATGGAAGGCGTTTACGGTGACCTTTCGTATTCATCCCCTAAGGATGACGAAGAACGAGTTATTATAGTTGCAAGGAAGGTTTGATAAATGGACAAAATCACAAGATGTATTACCCATGACGGTGCTGTTATGGTAGCCGCCATTGATTCCACCGAAACTGTTTTTACTGCACAAAAAATACACAACACCTCCCCTGTTGCCACAGCCGCCCTTGGCAGACTGCTTTCGGCGACTTCTATTATGGGAGCAATGCTTAAAAATCCCAAGGCGACAATTAATCTGCAGGTTGCCGGTGACGGTGAGCTTGGTATTGTTACAGCAGTTGCAAACAGCAAAGGTCATGTAAAGGGATATGTCGGCAATCCGAATTGTACAACTGAGTATTACGAAAACGGACATCTCAATGTTGGCAAGGCAGTTGGAAAGGGAATTTTAAATGTTATGCGTGACGAGGGCAGCGGCGAGCCGTACATTGGCAAGGTACCCCTTGTAAGCGGAGAAATTGCCGAGGATATTGCCAGCTACTACGCCACAAGTGAGCAGATACCAACTGTTTGTGCTTTGGGAGTTCTCCTTGACAAAAGCGGTATGGTACTTGCCTCCGGAGGAGTGCTTTTGCAGATGCTCCCCGGTGCATTTGAAAGCGACATCGACAGAATTGAAGAAAACCTGAAAACTGTTCCAAGCGTTACAAGGATGCTTGCCGACGGACTTACTCCTGTTGAAATGGCTGAAAAGTTCCTAAAGGGCTATGAGGTTGATGTTTTGGACGAGTTTAAGGTTGGCTACTACTGCACCTGCAGTAAAGAGAAAATCGAAAACATTATTGCAGGTATGCCTGAGTCCGAAATCCTTTCACTACCTGACGAAACAGGTGTTGTTAAGGCAGGATGTCAATTCTGCAACAAGGAATATACCTTTACAGTTGAGGATTTAAAAAAGCTTATTGACAAAAAAGAGAAATAATTTTAAGGCTTTTTGACAAACAGAAAGATAGAATATTACGGAATAAATATAGAAAGAGGTTATTATTATGAAGAAAATAGTTAGTATTTTACTGGCAACAATGCTCTGCTCTGCTGTGGCATTGTCAACAGTTTTAACCACATCAGCCGCCTTTAATCAGGAGGCAAAACCAAAAAAGGGCGACACAGTTGCAGTTTTACATACAAACTACGGTGACATTGCAATGTCATTCTTCCCCAAGTACGCACCAAAGGGTGTTGAAAATTTCCAGACACTTGCAAAGGACGGAAAGTACGACAACACCATCTTCCACCGCATTATCAAGGACTTTATGATTCAGGGCGGTGACTACACCAATGGTGACGGTACAGGCGGAGAATCCTGCTGGGGCAAGGATTTTGAAAATGAGTGTGTTGACGAGCTTTCCAACATTCGTGGCTCAGTATCCTATGCAAACTCAGGCCCTGACACAAACGGAAGTCAGTTTTACATCAACTCAGTTGACAACAGCGGAAGTCTTGACGGAGGCTACACAGTGTTCGGTCAGGTTTTTGCAGGAATGGATGTTGTAGATTTGATTTCCGACTGCGAAAAAACACTTGGCAGTGACGGCAACGAAAGCTCACCTGTAAACACAGTTGAGTTAAAGAGTGTTGATATTGAAGAATATTCAAGTGATATAGAAAATGACCTTGCAAAAGCAACAGACCCTTATGAGGGACAAAAATCTACAAGTGCCGAAAGCACTACCCCATCAGACAACAACGAAACCACTTCACCGGCTGATGCTACCGAAGAGGACGAGCCTTTTAACTTTATCCCTATCATTGTAACTGTGGGCATACTTGCAGTTATCTTTGCCTGCTTTGCTATTCCTTACGGTATTCAGGATCGCAAAAGAAAAAAGGCAAAGGCAGCGGCAAAGGCAGAAATGAAGGCAAACCCTGACTACAAAAAGAAGAAATCAACTAAAAAGAGAAAATAAGGGGATTTAAGATGACAGAGAAACCTATTATTGCAATAATGTACGATTTTGACAAAACATTATGCACCAAGGATATGCAGGACTACGCCTTTATCCCATCACTGAATATGACTCCAAAGGAATTTTGGGGCAAGGCAAATGATGTGGGTACATCCTTACATATGGACTCTGTGTTGGCTTATATGTACACAATGCTCCTTGAAAGCCGTGAAAAAAATCTTCCCCTCACAAGGAAAAGCCTTACCGAAAAGGGAAACAAAATAGAATTTTTCCCCGGTGTAAAGGAGTGGTTCCAAAGGATTAACCGCTTTGGAGAAAGCAACGGCGTCACTGTGGAGCATTATGTGATTTCCTCAGGACTGAAAGAAATTATTGAAGGAACCTCAATCAGCAAGGAATTTAAGGAAATTTACGGATGTGAGTTTGTTTACGGTGACGACGGTGTTGCGGTTTTCCCAAAAACCGCTGTAAACTACACCAATAAAACCCAGTTTGTGTACCGCATTAACAAAGGTGTCCTTGATGTTGCCAACGATGAAGATTTGAACAAATCTATGCCTGACGACAGCAAGAGGATTCCATTTTGCAATATGATATACATTGGTGACGGACTTTCCGATGTACCCTGTATGAAGATGATGAAGTCCTACGGCGGAGTGTCAATCGCTGTTTATCAAGGGGATGTCACCGTAAAGGTTATGGATTTGCTGCTAAAGGACCGTGTTGACTTCATCTACCCTGCCGATTACTCGGAAAACAGCGGACTTGACAACACAGTTAAGAACATCATAAGAAAAATGGCAGTCAGCGAAAAGCTGTATATTGAAAACTTCAATCAGAAGAAGGGCAATTTCAAGTAAGCTGCAAACTGAATATAAATTTTCCGTATTTTACGGGCGTCATTGTGTGTAAATGATACAACAATGACGCCTGATTTTTTTTGCTAACATTTTATTAACAAATAGTTAATTTTTTTTGATGATATTGCACATATCTTTTAAAAGAATTTAGTCATTCTAAATATATACTTTTAGAGGGTAAATATGGTATAATGTTAACGATAACAAGAAGTGTGTTATTAAATATTCTATTTGAAAGGAAGAATACAAATGGCAAAACTAAACAAGTTCCTTAGTATTGTGCTTTGCTTAACAATGCTGACCAGTACATTTCTTTTTACTGGCTCCGTTGTTTCGGCAGCCGATACAAATGGAACACAAGACAAGGCACTTGAAAGTGCCGGTGCTTCAGTTGACGTTAGCTCTACCGGAGAGGACTATTGGACAGCCTCCGAAAATGCAGATAACTTCAGCTGGGACAACGCTTCTGTTTATTTCCTCTTAACTGACCGTTTCTACAACGGCAACCAGTCTAACGACCATAGTTATGAAAGAGGACTTGAGCAGGACGGTACTGTTACAACCGATATGAAGTCAAACGCAGCCTCATTCCAGGGCGGTGACTTTGCCGGTATAACAAAGAAAATCACAGAGGGTTACTTTGACGACTTGGGCGTAAACGCTCTTTGGGTTTCTGCTCCTTACGAGCAGACTCAGGGCTACTGCTGTGCAGGTAACGGTAAAAGCTCATTCCCTCACTATGCTTACCACGGCTACTATGCCGGTGACTACTCAGAGTTTGACCAGAACTTCGGTACTGAACAGGAGTTCCAGACAATGGTTGACACAGCTCATGAGCATGGCATCAGAATCGTTCTTGACATTGTTATGAACCACCCCGGTTACAACACAATGTACGATATGAACAAGTATGGTTTCGGTATGCTTAAGAGTGGTTGGGAAACAGAATACTATTCATTTGCCGGTAACAACAACACATACCACAACTACATCACATATTCCGACGCTAGCCAGACAGCAGAGCTTTCAAAGCTTTGGGGCAACTGGTGGGGCGGTTCCTGGATGCGTTCAGGACTTTCCGGCTATCCTGCACCTGGCGGTAGTGACCAGACAATGTCAGTAGGCAGCCTTCCTGACTTTAAGACAGAAGACGCATCTGCTGTTGAAATCCCAACATTCCTCCAGACAAAGTGGAAGGCTGAGGGTACTTACACACAGAAGATGAACGACCTTAACAACTGGTTCTCATCAACAGGCAACACCAAGAGAGTTAGAAACTACCTTGTATATTGGCTCAGCCAGTATGTTGAAAAGTACGGTGTTGACGGTTTCCGTTGTGATACAGCAAAGCATGTTGAATTTGACTCCTGGAAGGCTCTTTCAGATACTTGTACAAAGGCTCTTAACACTTGGAGAAAGAACAATCCTAACAAGGTTGGCGCTGACTGGACAGACGACTTCTGGATGACAGGTGAAAACTACGGACAGGGTGTTGACTACAACGGCTACTACACAAATGCCGGCTTTGAATCAATGATTAACTTCTCATTCACAGGCGGCGGCGGTGTTCCCGGCAGCGGTAACATCAACAACACATATTCTGACTATGCAAACAGTATTAACAACAATGATAAGTTCAATGTTCTAACCTACATTTCTTCTCACGATACAAAGCTCTGCGGAAGAAATTCAGGTTCAACATCCTACAACAAGGATACATTGATTTATCAGGGTTCTGCATTCCAGCTTCTTCCGGGCGGAATTCAGATTTACTACGGTGACGAATGTGGAAGACCATACGAAGTTGGTGCAACAAGCGCAATCACAGGTATTATCCAAAGCGGTAACCACGATGTTCGTTCCTTTATGAACTGGGACAATCAGGATTCTGCTGTTCTTTCTCACTGGCAGAAGGTTGGTTCATTCAGAAACAACCACGTTGCTGTTGGTGCAGGTTCACACAGCAAACTTTCTTCAACATCCGGTGTTGCTTTCCAGAGAGTATACAACAAGAACGGTGTTAAGGATAAGGTAATGGCTTGTATTGCTGCATCCGCTAACACAAATGTTACAATCACAGTTAACAGCACATACTTCAAGGATGGCATCCAGCTTAAGAACACCTACACAGGTGACACAGCTACTGTAAGCGGCGGTAAGGTTACATTTAACTCCGGTGCAAACGGTACAATCCTTATGGAAGTTCTTGACAATGTTAAGACTTACAATGTTACAAACACACTTTCTAATGTTACAAGCTCAAACACAGCTACAACTGCTAACAGCGGTACATCCTACCAGGCAACTCTTACTCCTGCAACAGGCTACGACCTTGGCACAGTAAAGGTTACTATGGCAGGCACAGATGTAACTTCTTCCGCATATTCAAACGGTAAGGTTAGCATCTCAAATGTTAACGGCGATATTGAAATCACAGCAAATGCAGTTCCAAAGACATTTACTGTTACAAGTGCACTTGTAAAGACAACAAGCTCTAACTCAGCAACAAGCGTAAGCTATGGCTCAAGCTTTACAACAACACTTTCTGCTAACAGCGGATATAAGCTTGCAAATGTTACTGTTATGATGAACAACGCTGTTATTACTTCTTCAGTTTACAACAGTGCAACAGGAGTAATCAGCATTCCTAAGGTTGACGGAAATATCATTATTTCTGCTACATCAACTGCTGTTCAGACATCAACTTCCACAACAACAGCTACAACAGCTACAACAACTACAAAACCAACAACAACTACAACAGCTACAACAACAGCAACATCCGCTACAACAGCTCCTGACCCAGCATTCAACGCTACTGTTAACGGACAGAAGTGTAATGTAGGCGACACTATTACATACACATGTAATGCACAGTTTGATAAGCTTCTTGAGGATTATCAGGGTTATGTTAAGTACTCACTTGACGGTCTTAAGGTTGAGACATTCGGTCTTGCTCAGACACAGGGTCAGGCTATTTACAAGATTGACGGTTCAATCAGCGATGGTTCTCAGGCAATCACATACAACGCAACAAGCTATGCCGATCCATACGACTTTAGAACAAAGCAGGCTTTCCTAAGCGCAACATTTACTGTTACTAAGGCCGGTGACTGGACAATCAACAACAAGTTTGTTCGTGTTGACGATATAAACACAGACCCATATGTTGTAAACGGTGTTATCAAAAAGGCATTCGTAAACGAGGATGTAGTTACTGTTTCTGTACAGCCATCTTCAAGCCCAACAACAGCAACAACAACTACAACAGCTACAACAACTACAAAACCAACAACAACAACTACAACTACTACAACAACTACAACTACTACAACTACTACAACAACTACAACAACTACAACAACTACAACAGCTACAACAGCTACAACAGCTACAACACCAACAACAGGCACAACAGTAACAGCTCCTGTCGGCGGTACTCTCATCTACGGTGATGTTAACCTTGACGGTAAAGTTAACTCTAGAGATGTAACATTACTTCAGAAGTACCTTTCAAGAGTTGTTGACTTCTCTGCAGACCAGCTAAAGGCTGCACTTGTTAGAGGCGAATCTTCTGTTAGTGTTCGTGATGTTACAGCTATCCAGAAGCATCTTGCTGGGATTCCCACACCTTATCCGGTGGGACAGCCAATTCCAGGTACAACTGCAACAACTGCAACAACAGCAACAACAGCAACAACAGCAACAACAGCTACAACTGCAACAACTGCAACAACAGCTACAACAGCTACAACAGCAACATCTGCTACAACAGCAACATCTGCTACAACAGCTCCTAACCCATCATACAACGCTACTGTAAACGGACAGAAGTGTAATGTAGGCGATACCATTACATACACATGTAATGCACAGTTTGATAATCTCCTTGAGGATTATCAGGGTTATGTTAAGTACTCACTTGACGGTCTTGAAGCTAAAACATTCGGTCTTGCTCAGACACAGGGTCAGGCTCTTTACAAGATTGACGGTACAATCAGCGACGGTTCTAAGGCTATCACATACAACGCAACAAGCTATGCTGATCCATACGACTTTAGAACAAAGCAAACCTTCCTCACAGCAACATTCGTTGTTACAAAGGCAGGCGACTGGACAATCAACAACAAGTTTGTTCGTGTTGACGATACAAATTCAGACCCATATGTTGTAAACGGTGTTATCAAAAAGGCTTTCGTAAATGAAGATTTGGTAAACGGTGCTACACAGCCTTCTACAAGTGCTACTGCCCCAACCCCAACATCTTCAACACCTATTTCCGGTACTGAATACTCAGTAGTTAACAATCTTGTAAACGCAACATCAAGCAACGGTGCTGCAACAGTTAAGGAGGGTGCTTCATTTACAACTACTCTCTCCCCTGCTTCCGGTTACAAGATTTCAACAGTAATTGCTACAAACGGCGACGACACAGTTGTAGCTACTGAAAATGCAGACGGAACATACACACTCAGCTGTACAGTAAAGGGCGACATCATCATCACTTGTATCGCAGTTGAGGCTCCAATTCCACCTGTAACAACAACTACTACATCAACTACGACTACAACTACAACTGCAACAGAGCCAACAACTACTTCAACTCCTGTTGGCGATGAGATCACATTAACACTTGTTGACGGTACTCCACAGAACTGGCTTGCTGATGCAGACGCAGTATTCGTACTTGTTGATAACAGCACAGGCACTTCCTACAATATGGAAGGCGGTGCAGGCACATGGACTGTTAATGTTCCAAAGACTGTTACAAACATTACAATTAACAGAAACAACCCTGTTGGCGGAGAAACATGGAACAGCTGGTCAACAACAAGAGGCACAGGCACAACATACACAGCTACTTCAAGCGGTGTTGGCTCTTGGGACGGCAGCACACCAACAAACCCAACAACTCCTGTAGGTGACGAAATCACAATTACACTTGTTGATGGTACTCCAGAAAACTGGCTTGCTGACGCAGACGCAGTGTTCGTACTTGTTGATAACAGCACAGGTACTTCCTACAATATGACAGGCGGTGCAGGCACATGGACAGCTACAGTTCCTGCTTCTGTTACAGACATTACAATTAAAAGAAACAAACCATCAAACGGC
>JAQXVY010000009.1 GCA_029225165.1 Oscillospiraceae bacterium | reverse complement strand
GTTTGCTTTTCATCAAGTGAACTGCACTTAATTTAAATTCTTTACTGTAATCTTTTCTCTGTCCTTTTGGCATTGCTTTTGGCTTCCTTTCTTTGTCTTTTTGTCATTTGACTTCCTTCCAAAAACATTATACCACATTCGATGGCTCGGAATGACAGTGGTTCACTCGGAATCACATTGTTGTGGCTCGTAATTTCAATAGTACTTGATAGAAAAAGAAAACAGGCGAAAAATCCGCCTGTCAAAATTCAAAAAATAATAAACAATAATAAATTATTTAAAACTCACATCAATGCCGACTACCTCTGCGTGAGTTCCGACTCTGATGTACGGGCCGTAAACACCTACACCCGAGGTCACTATGTTGTGCATATTACCCTTTTTAAGGTGTCCGCAGGAGTTTTCCCAAGAAAGCTTAGTAATCAAATTTCCCGGGAAAATCTGTCCGTCGTGGGTGTGACCGCACAAAAGCAGGTCTGTTCCGGCATTTGCCAGTTCACTAAGCTGGTCAGGCTCGTGATAAAGGGTGATAATCGGCTTTGTTTTGTCAAGTTCCTCAAGTAGTTCCTCAGGACTTTTTGCCTTGTTATTTTCCGTTGCAGGTTTATCCCGGTCAACTCTGCCGGCAACATAAAACTTGTTGTCAATCAGCGTCACTTCGTCAGCAAGCAAGTTGATATTTGCCTTTTCAAAAAAATCATACATCCTTGTTTCGTGCTGTTTTTTACCCCCGAAGTCAAAGGTAAAACCGCTTAATATTCTTTCGTTTACATCGTGGTTACCCCAACAGGCATATGTTCCGTAGGTGCTTTTAATACTGCCCAAAATTTTTGCCATCTTGTCCGGCTCTTCTATGGCGTTGTAGTCATTGTCGTAAATATCACCGGCAATGCACACAAGGTCAGGGTTTTGTGCGTTAATAATGTCTACCGTCTTTTGAATGTGATCCAGTCCAATGCTGTATCCCATATGCAAATCGGCAATCAGTACAACCTTCATTTTTTCCATATTGCTGACAGATTTGTCAACGGTTACAGAGTAGTTTGTCAGCCTTATGTCACGGGCATTGTACATACCGTAGATACTGACTGTGGCTATGAGTACAAGGGAGATTATTGCACCTGTGGCTGTAGTTTTTCTCCTTTTGAAAAAGTCCATTGGCATAACCTTTAGTACTCTTCTCAACAGCAAAGAGAGGAGATGTCCGATTACAACAACAAAAAATGCGTATATCAGCAGGGCAAACCAGTAGTTTGCTATTCTTTGAGAAATTCTCTTTAGGTGCGTTCCATAGGGCATTACAAACCCGATAATGGGGGATAAAGCAAAAATTCCGTAAATTATGGAAATGAGAATTTTCATCCATCTTTTATAAAAAATATCGTGGCACCTTTTTAGTGCGTTGATAATTCTGTGAACAATATAAATATTCAAAAGAATATATACAGGAAATAGCAGAATTGCAAACAAATACTTCACACCTTTCTGTGCTATACATAAAATAAGTATATCATTTATGGCAGTTTTCCACAATTAACGGATAAAACAAAATTGCAACATAATTATTTATATTTTTATCAATTTGAACATTTATCCTCTGCTAAATACAACAAATAATTGCAATATACTGCATATTATGATAAGATTAGTTGTAATACAGTGGGGAGGTGTTATGTTGAAGCACAAGGACTTAAAAAGAGCAGGCAGGGTAAATTTTGCAAAGCACTACATTCTTTGTGTTGTGGCACTTTTGTTTGTAGCTGTAATAGGCATTGAGTATGTTTCCTCTGTGGATGTGTTAAAAATTGCCGTAGGAGTTACCGATGAGGATTCCGTTGGTGGATATATTACATCTCTTTCCATTAATAACAGCCAGCTGTTGGACAGCTTAATGGGTGAAGAAAACCACGAACCTACAAGGATTGGCAAACTTGAGCTTGGTCGTTCTCAGGGTGTTCTTGCACATTTGGCAAATATGTTTTCCTCCGGCTCAATAACACTTACAGTAATTGCCGCTGTATTTTCCATTGCAAAGGCGAACAACCTTTTGGCGATTGCCCTAATCTTTTTAGGCTTACTTTTGGTGTTCTTTATATGGATGGTGTTCTTCAACACATTGCGTTCAATATACAGAAGAATTTTTCTTGAATGTAGGGTCTATGAGCGGGTGCCTTTTCAAAGATTTGTCTTTTTATATAAGGTGAAAAGGATGCTGAAAGCCTCGTTAACTCTCCTTTTGCTTGATGTTTATACCATCTTGTGGATGTTTACCATTGTAGGTGGCGTTATCAAAAGCTTTTCTTATATCCTTGTTCCATATATAGTTGCTGAAAATCCCGACATTTCTCCCAACGATGCAATAACACTTTCACGAAAGATGATGAAGGGTCACAAATGGGAACGGTTTTTGCTTCAACTTTCCTTTATAGGATGGGATATTTTGGGTGTGTTTACACTTGGAATTTTAAATGTATTCTATGTAAACCCTTACAAAGAGTCTGTATATTGTGAGTATTATGCAAAAATTAGGGAAGAGGCAAAGAGAAAAGGTATCGAAAACATATCACTGCTAAATGACAAATATCTTTATGAAAAAGCACCTAAAGAAAAGATAGAGGATGCTTACGGCGATATTATTGAACTTATTAATCAACCTGAAATAGAGGTAAAAAAGAAAAATAAGTTTCTTGCATTTATTGCAGATTTCTTTGGAGTTGTCCCTATGTATGACGATTCCGAAAAACTGTATTCCCAAAAGCTTGAAAGACAAATTAAAATCAAGGATTATCGCTACGCCCTTGACGGCAGTATGTATCCGTCACGACTTTATCCTATAAGCGGAAAAGAGGGCAAAAAGAGGGTGGAACAGCTCCACTATCTGCGTCACTATTCCATTACCTCGATAATTTTGATGTTCTTTATTTTCTCCTTTATAGGATGGGTTTGGGAGGTTTGTTTCCACCTTGTTGAGGACGGAGAATTTGTAAACAGAGGTGTTCTCCACGGACCTTGGCTGCCTATTTACGGCTCAGGTGGAATTATGATACTTGTACTCCTTAACAAGCTGCGCAAATACCCTGTTATAGAGTTTTTTTCAGCATTCACACTGTGTGGCATTGTTGAGTACTACACAGCAGTTTTTCTGGAGATGAAACACGGTGAAAAATGGTGGGACTACACAGGATACTTCCTTAACATTGACGGAAAGGTATGTGCTGAAGGACTTTTAATCTTTGGTCTTGGGGGTATGGCGGTTGTGTATTTTGTTGCACCTCTCCTTGATAATATGATTAAAAAGATGTCTCTAAAGGTTTTAATTCCCCTTTGCATTGTCCTTTCCCTTGGCTTTATAGCAGACCAGGTTTATTCCTCGTATTACCCCAACAAGGGTGACGGAGTAACAAACTATGCCGAGGTTTACCCAACAGACGGTAAGGAAAAACTTGCACTAAACTATAAAGAGGAAATGTATAAAACTTAATAAACAGCAATAGTAAAAGGCAAATGACTTTTCGGTCATCTGCCTTTTTATCATTTAAAGTATTACTTAAAATATTATCAATACTTTTCTCTGCGGTAGATTTCAAGTAACTCCATAAGCTCCTCGATTCTCCTCTCAATTCCTTTGCCTATGTCTGTGTTCTTAACCCTGACCCTTTTTCGTTCTGTTTCCACGAGGTTTGAGTCGGAGTCAATATCCTTGTTTTCTATAACCGCTTTGAAAATACTTTCAAATGGGTGATGTGACTTTATCCTCAATCCGTGGGAGTTGAAAATCAAGGTGTATCCTGCAATTCCCGTTGTTTTGTGATAATGATTGCAAAAGCCTCCGTCAATTACAATCAGTTTACCGTTTGCCCTGATTGGGGACTCGCCCTCAACAGTTTTAACAGGAGTATGACCGTTTATGATGTGGGCAATATCCGAATACAGCTCAAATTCCCTTAAAATCATACAACAGGTTTTTTCGCTGTGATAATGCTTGTAGTATGGGTTAACTTCCTCTTTCCAAGCGGATTTATCGTCAATAAAAGCCCTTTCAAATGTTCTCACATTTCTACCTGAAAGAGGTGATTTTTTTCCGCACCAAAGATACCACATAAAGTCCAAATCATCTTGAGTTCTTTTACTTGAGTAGGCTCTCCTTGCAACTCGGTCAGCATAGTCAAGATATTTCTTACCCTTGTAGATATTTCCGCCAATCTCCACACCCTCAAAGTTACCGTCATTGTCCATTGGAATACAACCGTGGTAAAGGAGATTATCGTTATGTACAAGGTACATACTGCCCTTGTCGTACAGAAATTTAATGTGCTTGTTCAGCCTGTGACTGCTTGTAAAGGCGTGATAAAATTCGTCCATAATTTCCTTTTCTTCGTGGCTGAGCTTGTACGGGTTATCCATATCAAGGGTAGGGAAGAAGCTGTCGTTAAGCTTGTAAATACCCCTGTCATTTTGGATTGTACCCTTTTCAAGGTCAATATTGTGAAGTAAGAGCCTGTCCTCCATTTCATATTCGGGATGGCTCATAATTATCTGTCCCTCAAGCTTAAAGAGGATAACGGAAATTGCCCTCATAACCGACTTTTGAATGTTGTTACCGTACACACTTTTGGCAAACAAAAACAGATTTCTAAGGCTTATTCCGTAGCTGTTCTCCAAAATTTCTGTGTTGCCACACTTGATGTTGTTGTACAGCACAGTAGCAATACAGGCTTTGTTACCGGCACAGGCACCCATCCAAAGAATATCGTGGTTGCCCCACTCAATATCCAAGGAGTGATAATTCATCAGCATATCAAGGATTTTGTCAGCACAGGAACCTCTGTCGAAAATATCACCAACAATATGGAGATGGTCAACCGCCAAACGCTTTATTAGGGAAGATAGGGCAATAATAAAGTCATCAGCACTGTTGATTTGAATTATAGTGTCAAGGATTTTTTCGTGATAAACAATTTGGTTGTTGTCCTCGTCCTCCTGAATGTGAATAAGCTCATCAATAATGTAGCTGAATTCCTGAGGAAGTGCCTTTCTTACCTTTGAACGGGTGTATTTAGACGCAAGTACCCTTGACAGTGCAATCAGCTCGTTTAGTGTAGTTCTGTACCAGCCCTCGCTGTTTTTATACTCCCTTTTAATAAGTGACAGCTTTTCCTTTGGATAATAAATCAAGGTGCAAAGCTCTTTGCGTTCATCTTGGCTTAGAGTATCCTTAAAAACAAGCTCTGCTTTTTCGGCAATAACGCCGGAGCAGTTGTTCAAAATGTGACAAAAAGCCTCATATTCACCGTGTATGTCGCTGATAAAATGTTCAGTACCCTTAGGCAGATTAAGAATTGCGTTAAGATTGATTATCTCACGACAAACAGCCTGCTGTGTTGGGTATTTTTCTGCAAGAAGTTCAAAATATCTTTCTTTTTCCATAATTTCTCCTGAATAATCAGTAATAAATATCTGTAACAAAAAAATAACTTTTTATATTACCTCTATCAATTTTATTTTGTCATATACGATTAATAAAGTCAAGTTAAATTAATGAAAAAGGCGGTAAAAGAATTTTAAAGGAAAAAATATTTGCAATAGGAATTTTTGCGTTGTCTTTTGCGTTGTCTTTTTAGTGTTTTTTAAATAAAAGTAATTTTTATGTTTACCCGTAAGGTGTAACAAACTCAATATCTATGCCGTTATAAAGAAAAAAAGACACCCAATAGGGTGTCTTACTGGAGCGGATGATGGGAATCGAACCCACACGATCAGCTTGGAAGGCTGAAGTTCTACCACTAAACTACATCCGCATTTCTCTCAAGCAGGTATTATTATAGCACAGGTGTTTTTAAATGTCAACCAATAATTTGATTTTTTCTTTGTGTCCTCTGAACACTTAAAAGGTAAAAACTCCTTCAAACCAAGTTTGAAGGAGTTTATGGCTGCGGAAATAGGATTCGAACCCATACAAACAGAGTCAGAGTCTGCTGTGCTACCCTTACACAATTCCGCATCAGCAACGATATATATTATATACTATACAGCAAAAAAGTCAAGGCTTTTTTTAAAAAACTTTAAAAAATATTACTTAACTTCTACATTATTAAGACTTTTTTGCACAAATTAATTATTAGAAATATACGGTTGCTGTCATTTTAAAGCCTTTTATGTAAACAAATTGTATTTGTTTTGTAATTGACTTTTATAATATGGACAAGTATAATTTAATAGAATTTTATATTTAAGGAGTATTTTTTATGAAAAAGGTTTTAGCTGTTGCATTTTCTATGCTTTTTGTAATGCTTGCTTTTGCAGGCTGCGGTTCAGATAATTCAAACGCCGATGTAGAGCTTTCAAAGGTTCTTGCCGATGTTAACAATAACGGTGGACTTTCTTCTATGAAAACCATCACAAATACAACTGATTTGCAAAAACAGTTCGACATTGACCCTGAGTCAGTTTCAGACTTTATTGCAGAGGTAAGCGAGGACAGCGAATTTCCTACAACAGTAATTGTTACAAAGGCTGTTGACGAGGAGACTGTTGGCGACATTAACAGCAAGCTTAACACTTATCTTAACGATAAGCTCAGCAATGCACAGTCCTACAACAAGGATCAGGTTTCAACAATAGAGAAGTGTAAGGTTCAGGATAACGGTCTTTATTCAATGCTTGTTATCGCAGAGGATTACGAAAAAATCGAAAAGATTATTCAAGGGTATTTTGAATAAGCGATTGTTTTAGATTGAATTTTCCCGAGTGATTCATTTGGATTGCTCGGGTTTTATTTTTTAATCACTAATAAAAATAATATAAATAATTGCTATATTATGCTAATCTGTATTGTGACTTTTTGCATTTTGTGATATAATAATCAGGTTAAATATATAATTCTAATTTAGAAAAAAGATAAGGATTTTAAGGTTTTTATGAGTACACAAGAGTTACAAAAAGAATATTCACATATGAACGATATGCAACAAAAAGCAGTCTTTCAAACAGAGGGGCCTGTTCTCATTCTTGCAGGGGCAGGAAGCGGAAAAACCACAGTTCTTGTCAACCGCATAAGCTACATTTTGCGTATGGGACTTTGCAGACCTTGGCAGATACTTGCCATCACCTTTACAAATAAGGCGGCGGCAGAGTTAAAGGAAAGAATATGCTCTGCTGTTCCCGAGGATGGCAACGACATTTGGGCTGCTACCTTTCACAGCACCTGTTCAAGAATTTTACGCCGTTACGGTGACAGAATAGGCTACTCAAACCACTTTACCGTTTACGATTCAGACGACCAGAAAAGACTGGTAAAGGAAATTTTGAAACAGCTTAATATTGACGAAAAGTCTTTGCCTGTAAAGTCTGTTTTATCTGAAATCAGTCACGCAAAGGACAAGATGGAAACACCTGAAATGATGAAAGAAAAAGCAGGATACGACCACAGACTTGTTTCCATTGCAAAGGTGTATGAGCAGTATTCTGCAAGGCTAAAGTCCTCAGACGCAATGGACTTTGACGATTTACTTTTAAATACTGTTTTTCTTTTCCAAAAATGCCCCGATATTTTGGAATACTATCAAAATTTATTCCGCTACATAATGGTTGACGAGTATCAGGACACCAACAAGGTTCAGTACGAGTTTGTCCGAATGTTGGCTGAAAAGTCAGGAAACATCTGTGTTGTAGGTGACGACGACCAGAGTATTTACAAATTTCGTGGTGCAACTATCGAGAATATTTTGTCCTTTGAAAACAACTTCCCCGGTGCAAAGGTTATCCGACTTGAGCAGAATTACAGAAGTACACAAAATATCCTTGATGCCGCCAACGGAGTAATCAAGAACAATTCCGCACGAAAGGGCAAAACCCTGTGGACGCAGAACCCAAAGGGAGAAAAGGTTACAATGCACACAGCTCGTGACGAAAGGGACGAGGCAATGTTTATTGCCGACAAGATTATGGACGGTGTTAGGGACGGTAAAAAATTCTCCGAATTTGCAGTGCTTTACCGTATGAATGCCCAGTCAAACGCAGTTGAACAGGCACTTTCAAGGTCGGGAATACCCCACAGAATTATCGGCGGTCACCGCTTTTATGACAGAGAAGAAATCCGAGATATGGTTGCATACCTCCACATTATCAGCAATCCACACGATGATGTTCGTATGAGGAGAATTATCAACAAGCCAAAAAGGGCAATAGGTGCAACAACAGTGGAAAAGGCACTTAACATAGGTGCCGGTTTGGGAGAAAGCCTTTACACAGTTATAAAAAATGCAGAGGATTATCCCGACCTGTCAAGAAGTGCAAAAAAGCTAAAGGAATTTGTTTCTTTAATTGACGGTCTTATTGATGCTGACAACAGCAATATGTACAGCCTTGCGGAACTGTACAACCTGATTTTGGAGCATACAGACTACGAAAGATACATCCGCACCGAAAAGGATAAGCCTGACGAAAGAATTGAGAATATAGAGGAGCTTCGTTCAAATATAATTAACTTTGAACAGGAGTATGGGGAGGAGGCTGACCTCACCACTTTCCTTGAGGAGATTTCTCTCCAAACAGATATTGATAATTACGATGCAGATGCCGATTCTGTTGTTATGATGACTCTCCACAGCGCAAAGGGGCTTGAATTCCCTGTTGTGTTCATTTCAGGTATGGAGGAGGGAATTTTCCCATCCAATATGACCCTTATGAATCCGGGAGAAATGGACGAAGAACGCCGTCTTGCATATGTTGGAATTACAAGAGCAAAGGAAAAGCTGTACCTTGTCCGTGCTCGTGACAGAATGCTTTTCGGCTCAACCCAGCACAACAGACCCTCAAGGTTTGTTGACGAAATACCGCAGGAGCTTTTGGAGCGTACCGGCAGAGAAGAAAAACAGACCATAAGCGATGACTTCCTGAAGTACGGCAACCCGAAAAAGAATTTCAAGGGCTTTGCCAAGGTTACACCAAAGACAGAAAAATCAACAACCGTATATTCTGTGGGAGATTCAGTTTTGCACAAGGTGTTTGGCAAGGGAACAATTCTGAAAGCGGAAAAAATGGGCAGTGACCAAATGCTGCAAATAGCCTTTGAGTCAGCGGGTACAAAAGTATTGATGTCAAACTTCTGCAAAATGGAGAAAATTTAATTGAAAAATCGGCTGAAAGTGGTATAATTAGTGGCAAAGAAACAGAAACGGTGGTTAATAATGTGCATAAGGTTGGAATAATCGACATAAATAAGTATAAATCAGTAACCAATAAAGAAATAATTACTGATGAGGTTATTATTACTGACAATAGAATCAACCATATTATTGAAAGACGCGGACAAGAGTTTTATGATGAATATAGCAGGTATTTTGCCGATATTGTTTCTAATCCCGATTATATATTTAAAGATAGTAAGGCGGATACTGCAATAGCTTCAAAAACAATTTTACACAATGGTTCATCTGTTAATTTAGTTATCAGACTTGCTGTTGAGGGTGATAATTCAAATTATAAAAATTCTATAATAACTGCCATTAAAGAAAATAATAAGAGATTTGCTCAGAGATTAAGAAACAATAAGCCTGTTTATGAAATTGACAAAAATGAATAAATGGTGTATAATTTAAATACAATAAGAATAGGCTATTTGAGGTGGTAAATTTCGTAGCGACCACACGCCGATGGTAAGACAGGGGAAACCCGAGAGATGCAGGAGAATGCTACGCCTGCCAAATAGCCGACACTTAGAAGTCGTCTTGAGAAATCAAGGCGACTTTGTTATACCAAGAATTATTAGGGAAACACTGAATAAATCACTTTACACATCTTGTTTGCATATTTTCCGCCGGTATGCCAAAAAAATCCTCGCAATACGTCAGTATTCCTGCGGTTTTTTGAACATACCGGCAAAAAATCTGACAGCACAATCTGTGCAAATGATTTAATCATTATTTCCTTAGAATTAGCCATCACAAAGCGGTGGCTATTATTATGATTAAATAATGTTTTCAAAAAACATTTCCAAGAACATTTTAAGAATATTTAATCACATTTAAAATAAGCCTCCATATGATATAGTGTTACACCGTCAATGACGGAAACAAAAGTTTCACAATATCAATGGAGGTTTTACTTATGGCAGAAAGTCCTTTCGGTGAACATAATTCCGGATGCAATCCCAAGGAGTCAATATGCATAGACGCACAACGAATTTACGACAGCTGCGGCGATAAAGACTGCCTTAGAGATTTACGGGTTTATTTTACCGAGCAGAGCCAATCGGTGATTGACGGTGCTGTGTCCGTCAGAATTAAAAATGCAGAGGTAATCACAGTCTATTCAACCTTGGAGCAGGTGCCTTTCCACAGAGGTTTTTATTCTGTTGATATGACCTTCTTCTTTGATGTGGCTGTTGAGGCGTTTATGTCACCGGGCAGTTGTCCTGTAACGGTAAACGGCTTGGCTATTCACAACAAAAAGGTTATTTTGTACGGTAGCGAGGGAAGTGTAAAAACCTTTACCAGCGAGTACGGATATGACGACTGCGACTGTCGTCAGCTCCAGCCTTCTCAAAATCTTCCAAAGGCTACTGTTCAGGTTGCAACACCAATCGCCCTGTCGGCAAAGGTTTGCGAATCCAAGTGTCCGTCTGCTTTCCCGTGCAGAATACCCGAGGGTATTTGCCGTCGTTTCGGAGGAGATTTCCTGCAAAACGGTTCAATGGCTGTGTATGTTACAATCGGTATTTTCACAATAGTGCAAATTGAAAGAAGTGTCCAAATGCTTATTCCTGCCTATGACTTCTGTATCCCCGAAAAAGAGTGTGTTACAACCTCAGACAATCCTTGCGAAATGTTCAGCCGTCTTGAATTCCCAACCAACGAATTTTTCCCGCCCACAGTTTGCGAAATGGGTGAAGAGTGCAAGAATTGCTCCTGTAAAAGGGACGGTCACAAGGACGGAGAAAAAGAACATAACAGTTAACAGACATAGTTTATAAATCTGTAAAAAGGGCTACGGTGCAAATTCCGTAGCCCTTGAATTATAGTTAGTGAAATACCGAATAAACCGCAAATGAGTCAAAAAATATTGCAAAGTAGAAAATTGATAGAAAATTACACAATTTATGAAAATGATGTTGACATTTTACAAATATTGCTGTAAAATAATGCCAATATTTTTTCGGAGGGAATTTATGAAAAAGAAAATTATTCTTATTGCTTTAGCGGCTGCAATGGCTTTTGGCGCAACTGCTTGCGAGGTATCTACAGATAATGACACCGAACCAATAGCTAAAACAGGTGCGGTTGAAAAAACAAAAGAAGAAAATACAGTAACCACAACAACATCTTCGAATACGGAGGGTGCTGTTTCACTGGGTAATTTCATTGAAAAAGAAAACTACAAATTCTCTTTTGTTGATGCAAAACAGTATGATGAAATAAAAGACCCTGAAAATGAGTTCTTGGATGCAACACCGACTGAGGGTAAAAAATACCTTGTGCTTTTCTTTGAAGTTGAAAATATTTCTTCGGAAAAACAGAATGTAAATATGTTTTATTGCAAAGCATATCTTGATGATTATGATATTGATCAAGAAACTATTCTAGCTAATCCTGAAGGATATGAAATGCTTTCCGGTGATCTTGCACCGGGAAAGAAACTCAAAGGTTATGTTTGTTATGAGGTTGATCCTGATTGGAAGAAGTTAGAATTTACCTATACAGATGGAATACTTGATTCCGATACAACATATGACTTTGTTGTTACAAGTGATGAAGTTAAATAAATTATTTTTATACTAAAATTAGCCACTCCAAAAGGGGTGGCTAAACTTATGCTTTGATTATTGTTCTTTACACTATCATTGCAATAAAAAAGAAATAAACCGCCAACTTCCACAGTGACGGTTTATTCAAATAAAACTTGAACATGGGGCTAACCGCTTATCGGTTTGCCTTATCTACTTCTATTATACCAATCTATATTGTTTTGTCAAGCGTACATCTAATGGTGTGCGCTATTTTTGCCGGTATATTTAATTCAAAATGCCCTTGCTTTTTAAAGTGTAGTATTAATCAGTAGCGAGTCAAATCCGTCTATCTTCATAACGGAGTTGTCGTTGCCGATTATATGACCGTAAATATTTCCGTAGATTATGTTCTTTTTATCATTTTTGGCGTGTAGCTCACCGCCACCCTTGGTGCTTGGCACAAATTCAATGTAGATGTTGTTGTCCTTGTCGTGAAACTTCCAAACAGAACGCAAATCGTTAGCGTGTCCTTTTGCCTTAACAGGCCCCAGTTTAATCAGCTTTTTGTCAATGAACAGACAGTTTTCAATTCCCTCTGAATTGTCGGAAAGACCTCCTCCAAAGTGAATTGTCATAGTGCTGTTTTTGAACTGCCCCTCGGCAATCAGCTCGTGGTAATACACCTTGTTAGGTGCAGAAATTCTTGTCCAATTCAGATATGCTGTTGTGTATTCCTTGTCAAGATTGTATTCGTTGCCGCCAAAACGCACAATTCCTCTTGCCCTCATCTGTGGCAAAAACCTCTTTGTAAAGTAGCTTGTTTTGCTGTTGTCAAAGGGCAGCGAAGCATTCATACTCTCTGCCTTTTCCTCGTCAATTTCAATGTTAAAATAAAGGTTTTTGTTGTTGTAAAAGTTGAGGAAATCGCACTTAAGGTACCTCTTTGTACCTGCCTTTGAAAACTTCATTCCGATTTGGCTGTCGTTGTAGGCAACATCTCCCGAAAGTGAGCTTTCAGGCATTTTAAATCTTATAAAGGGGAACATCTTTTTCACAACCTTTTTGCCTATTCTAAAGCTGTCAAAGTCGATAATTGTACCGCTTACAACTCCGTAAAGACCAAGGTTTGCTATGGAAATTGTCAGGAGAAGATGAGAGTTTCGTATGCAATATGTGTCACTTTCCTTAACCCTTAAAGCAGATGCAGAGGAATTCAGCTTGTTATAAAAAAACACAGGCTCCTTGCTCCAGCCAAAAGGAATCATATCTCCGTTTTTGTCAAACATACTAACGGTGTCAAAATATTCACGATACATAAAACTACCCCTTTCTTTTAGATTATACACACCTGTTAAGTGTATTGCAACATTGTTGTAATAATTTATATTTTTATTTCATATGTAGTATTACCGGGGGTGTTGGTATTATGAAAGCGAAAATTTTTGTGGTGTATTTTTTGTCATTTTCTCTGATTTTTCTTTGCTCCTGTAGTGAGGCGATAGATACTCCCCAAAGCACCTTAAGGGCGAATACTTGGGAATATGGCAGAAAGGATTTTTCACTTACCCTGTCATTTTGTGACGACGACGCAAAAATTGTTGTAAAGGATAAGGATAACAAGGCAGAGTACAGTATCAGCGGAATTACAACGGTTACTGATAAGAAAATTACTGTTAGGGATAAAGAATCATTAACGGACTATACCTTTGACTATTCCCTCAGGGGAGAGGATGTCAGACTTGCATACGGGGGTAAAACACTAAAGCTTAAGAAACATATCACTTGTCATTCTGAGGGAGCGTAGCGACTGAAGAATCTTAACGGAAAGCAGTAGTGCATTAACCGACACTAATAGGTAATATGAAAGTATGGTTTCCCTAACAAAACGAGTGGTAGAGGCAGGAGATTCCTCGACAAGCTCGGAATGACAGTGTGGTAGCTGGGAATGACAGTGTGTGACTGTTTCATAAAGTTGATGACATTGTATCGGTTTTGGGTCAGCTTTTGCTGACCCTTTTGTTATGCTTATTGATGTAAAATTTGCAAAGAAATTTCCTGTAAATACTAAAGTTTAGTTGCTTATTATATGGCGTTATGGTATAATAACATAAATATGGGGTACTATCCCCAAGAAAGGATTGAAAGTATGGTTGTTTTGGGCATAGACCCCGGTTATGCCATTGTTGGGTACGGTGCAATCAGCTATCGCAACAACAGTTTTACACCGATTTCTTTTGGCTCAATAGTAACTGAATCCGACCTTGACTTTAACCGCAGACTTGAGATTATATATGACGATTTGTCAGAAGTGATAAAGCGTACAAAGCCTGACGCAATGTCTATTGAACGACTGTATTTTCAGAACAATGCCAAAACTGCAATTATGGTTGCAGAGGCAAGGGGAGTTATCCTTTTGACAGCACAGCGGTTAGGTGTTCCTGTTTACGAATACACACCCCTACAGGTTAAAACCGCAGTAACAGGTTACGGCAAAGCAAAAAAGCCACAGGTTATGGAGATGACCCGCCGTCTGTTAAAGCTGAAGGATGTTCCAAAGCCTGATGATACGGCAGATGCATTGGCACTTGCAATAACACACACCCAGTCGGCAGGCTCGGGACTTAGAAAGTTTATGATTGATAAAGGAATTAAGTGATGATTTATTCAGTTAGAGGTACTCTCGTACATACAGAACAAAACTTAGCGGTAGTTGAGTGCGCCGGTGTAGGCTACGGATGTCGCACCACACTTAATACACTAAGGGATGTTAAGGTGGGCAGTGAGGTAACCCTTTACACATATATGTCTGTCAGGGAGGACGCAGTTGAGCTTTTCGGCTTTTCCACCCAAAATGAACTGCAAACATACAAACTGCTGATAAATATTAACGGTGTGGGTCCAAAGGCAGGAATTTCAATACTGTCCATACTTTCGCCGGAACAGGTGGCTGTGGCGGTTTCCTCAGGTGACTGGAAAACCATCACACAGGCAAACGGTGTTGGTCCCAAAATGGCACAGAGGATTGTACTTGAACTAAAGGATAAGTTCAAAAGGCTTGAAAGTGACGATTCACTTTCGCCAAAGGGTGCAAATACATCAGTCAGCGGAAATATTCCGGCGGCTGTTCAGGCATTGGCTGTACTTGGCTTTAGTGCCGCCGATGTGACGCCCATACTTACAAAGCTTGACCCGAATATGTCTGTTGAACAGATGATTGGCGCAACACTTAAAAAGTTAGGAAAATAAAAAATAGGAAAATAAAATGGATTATCAAAACGATTTTGAATTAGATTACGAAAACAGAATAGTTGACACCCACGAAATCCCCGAGGATAACCTTACAATGGAAAGCGATAATCCCCTAAGACCCAAAACCCTTGACGACTATATCGGACAGGAAAAGGTTAAGGAAAATCTGAAGGTGTATATTGAGGCGGCTATGCAAAGGCAGGAGTCACTTGACCATGTACTCTTGTACGGACCTCCCGGACTGGGCAAAACCACACTTTCGCAAATTATAGCCAACGAGCTTGGTGTGAACATCCGCATTACATCAGGCCCTGCAATAGAAAAGCCGGGGGACTTGGCGGCAATCCTCACTAACCTCAACGAGGGTGATGTGCTTTTTATTGACGAAATTCACCGCCTTAACAGAAGTGTAGAGGAAATCCTCTATCCGGCTATGGAGGACTATGCAATAGATATTATCACAGGAAAAGGTCAAATGGCGGCGTCCTATCATCTTCCTCTGCCAAAGTTTACTTTGGTTGGCGCTACAACAAGGGCAGGTCAGCTTACCGCACCACTTAGGGATAGGTTTGGTGTTACCTTAAGACTTGAACTTTATTCTCCTGAGGAATTATCAACAATCATCACCCGTTCAGCAGGAATTTTGGGAATAGAGATTGACAGTGACGGTTCCCTTGAGCTTGCATCCCGTTCAAGGGGCACTCCAAGAATTGCAAACCGACTTTTAAAGCGAGTTCGTGACTTTGCACAGGTTCTCAATGACGGATATGTAAACTGCGAAATTGCCCGAATGGCACTTGACAAAATGGAGATTGACGAGCTTGGTCTTGACCAGAACGACAGAAGAATGTTAGAGGCAATGATTAAGTTTTACAATGGCGGTCCTGTTGGTCTTGAAACCTTGGCGGCGGCTATCGGTGAGGAGGCTGTAACCATAGAGGATGTTTACGAGCCTTACCTTATGCAAATAGGATTTTTACAGAGAACCCCTCGTGGCAGATGCGTAACTGCAGAGGGTTACAGACATTTAGGATTTGAGTTTGGCGGTACAGTCAATCAGCCAAACCTGTTTCAATAATGTCAATTTAAGAACAAATACAATCAGCGTATGCAAACTCATCCTGTAATTCCGAGTCACTCACCTTGCAATTCCCGGATACCACCCTCCATGTCATTCCGAGGGAGCGTAGCGACCGAGGAATCTGAAAGGACAGCAGTAGTGCCTAAATCCACGCAATCAGGTTATAGGATAGTGAGTTTTTCCTGTCAGAATTAGTTGTAGAGGAGGGGGATTCCTCGACAAGCTCGGAATGACAGCGTTGTTGCTCGGAATGACAAAGTAAAATAAACAGTAATAAATAAAGTTGAAATTATATAAAGGAGTATAATTATGGGAAGAATTTTTGGTACAGACGGTGCAAGAGGGATTGCAAACAAAGAGCTTACAGTTGACTTGGCTCTCTCAATCGGCAGAGCAGCGGCAGTTGTGCTTACAAGCGATGATGTAAAGCACCCAACATTTGTTATCGGTAAGGATACAAGAATTTCAGGTGATATGCTGGAGGGCGCACTTGTTGCAGGACTAACCTCCGTTGGTGCGAATGTTATTATTTTGGGAGTTGTTCCAACACCGGCTGTTGCATACCTTGTAAAGCACTACAACGCAGACGCAGGAATTATGATTTCAGCATCACACAATCCTTTTGAATTTAACGGAATAAAGCTTTTCAACGAGGACGGCTATAAGCTCCCCGATGAAATTGAAGAAAAAATTGAGGATATAATTCTTGACAAGGAGCACAGCGCAGACCTTTCCTTTGGTAAGGATATCGGCACGGTAAGCTACCGCAAAGAGGGTGCAGATTTATATATTCAGCACATTAAGTCAACTATTGAGGGCGACCTTTCGGGGCTTGAAATTGCCCTTGACTGCTCCAACGGTTCTTCCTCGGTAACAGCGGAAAAGCTGTTTACAAGCCTTGGTGCAAAGGTGCATATTTTGTCCGCCGACCCTAACGGTGTTAACATCAACAAGGACTGCGGTTCAACCCATATGGAAAACCTTATGGACTATGTAAGGAAAAATCATCTCCAGGCAGGACTTGCCTTTGACGGTGACGCCGACAGATGCCTTGCAGTTGACGAAAAGGGCAATATGGTTGACGGTGACTTCCTTATTGCAATTTGCGCAGATGACTTCCACCGCCGTGGTAAGCTAAAGGGTGACGCTGTTGTGGGTACAGTAATGACAAATATGGGCTTCCAAAAGTTCTGCGAAGAAAAGGGACTGCGTTTTGAGGCTACCAAGGTTGGTGACAGATACGTCCTTGAGGAAATGCAGTTAAGCGGTTACAACATTGGCGGTGAGCAAAGCGGACACATTATTTTCAGCGACTTTGCCACAACAGGTGACGGTCAGCTTACAGGCGTTCAGCTAATGTCAATTATGAAGAGAAGAAACGAAACTCTTTCCGAAATGGCAAAGGTTATGAAGAGATACCCACAGGTTCTCATCAATGTAAAAATCTCAAACGAGATGAAACCAAAGTTCTATACAGACAAGCACATCAAGGCTGAAATTCAGCAGGTTACAGATATTCTGGGCGACAGAGGAAGAATTTTAATTCGTGTTTCAGGCACAGAACCTCTTGTTCGTGTTATGCTTGAGGGCGAGGATTATCAGGAAATTTCTGTTTTGGCTGAAGAGGCTGCAAGTGTTGTAAGGGAAAGATTGGCTTAATGAGAGTAGCAGATAAATGGCAGGATTACGAGCTTATTGACTGCTCCGACGGAGAAAAGCTGGAGCGCTGGGGAGATGTAATCCTGATACGACCCGACCCCCAAATAATTTGGCATACCCCAAGGAAGAACCCTTTGTGGAAAAAGGCTCACGCAAGATATTTCCGCAGTAACAAGGGCGGTGGAGAATGGCAGATATATAGAAAAATCCCAAAGCAGTGGTCTGTAAGGTATGAGGATTTGCTCTTTAATGTAAAGACAATGGGCTTTAAGCATACGGGAATTTTCCCCGAACAGGCTGTAAACTGGGATTTTGCAAGAAATAAGATAAAGAAAGAGAACAGAGAACTAAACATCCTCAACCTCTTTGGATACACAGGCTGTGCCACACTTTCCTGTATGAAAGCCGGTGCAAAGGTTTGCCACGTTGACGCATCAAAGGGTATGGTGCTTTGGGCAAAGGAAAACGCAGTTACAAGCGGTATAGCAGACAAGCCTGTCAGATGGCTTGTGGACGACTGTATTAAGTTTGTAGAGAGGGAAATTCGCCGTGGCCACCACTATGACGGAATTATAATGGACCCGCCCTCATACGGACGAGGACCAAACGGAGAGGTTTGGAAGTTAGAGGACAACCTTTATTCTCTTATAGAATTATGCGAAAAGGTTTTGTCCGATAATCCGGTATTTTTTATCCTGAATTCATACAGCACAGGGCTTTCAGCCGGTGTTATGGAATATATGCTTGGAGCAATTCTAAAGCCAAAGTTCGGCGGTAGTGTTAGCTCTGACGAAATAGGGTTAAGGGCAAGTGACTCAGGTCTTGTATTGCCCTGCGGTTCAACTGCTATCTGGGAGAAATAGTTGTTGACATATTGGAAGAAGTGGAGAATATATGAGTTTTATATCTGTGGAGAATGTGTCGTTTCATTACGACAACAACGACCCCGAAAGATTAATAACCGAAAATGTAATAGAAAACCTTAATATGAAGGTTGAAAAGGGCGAGTTCCTCTGCGTTTTAGGTCATAACGGCAGCGGAAAAAGCACCCTTGCAAAGATGTTTAACGCAATGCTGATTCCAACTGAGGGCAAGGTGTATGTTGACGGTATGGACACATCTGACGAAAGTCTTTGCTTTAAGATTAGGAGCAATGTGGGACTTGTCCTGCAAAACCCCGACAATCAGCTGGTTGCATCTGTTGTAGAGGAGGATATTGCCTTTGGCCCCGAAAACCTTGGAGTACCGCCACAGGAAATTCGCAAAAGGGTTGACTCTGCACTCAAGGCGGTTGATATGTACGACTACCGCAAAAATGCCCCCTACAAGCTAAGCGGAGGACAAAAGCAGAGGATAGCAATTGCCGGTATTCTTGCAATGGAGCCAAGGTGTATAGTTCTTGACGAGCCAACTGCAATGCTTGACCCTCGTGGTAGGCAAGAGGTTATGGAAACCATAACAAGGCTTAACAAAGAGCATAACATAACCGTTGTGCTGATTACCCACTATATGGACGAGGCTGTACTTGCCGACAGAGTTATTGTTATGGACAGGGGAAAAATCCTTACACAAGGTACACCCAATGAAGTTTTTTCACAGGTGGATTTGCTAAAGGAACATTCCCTTGATGTACCACAGGCAACAGAAATTTGCCACAGACTTAAAAATATAGGTGTAAATATCTTTGAATTACCCCTTGACGAAGAGGGCTGTGTAAAGGCTCTGTGGGAGGTGCTGAAATGAGTGCAGTAATCAGTACCCAAAACCTTACAATGACCTATGGAACAAACACTCCCTTTGAAAAGTCAGCGGTAAATAACCTTAATATAGAAATCAACGAGGGTGAATTTTTAGGAATTATCGGTCATACAGGCAGCGGAAAAAGCACCCTTGTACAAATGCTAAACGGACTGATTACCCCAACAAGCGGAAAGGTTCTTTTAAGGGGTAAGGATATTAACGAAAACAAAAAGGAGCTTAGGAAGGTTCGTTTTCAGGTTGGTATGGTTTTTCAGTACCCCGAATACCAACTTTTTGAAGAAACGGTGTACAAGGATATTTCCTTTGGCCCTATAAATATGGGCATAACAGGGGATGAACTTAATAAAAGGGTAATGGACTCTGCAAGGTTTACAGGACTTAAAAAAAGCCTGCTCCAAAAATCCCCATTTGAACTGTCAGGTGGCGAAAAAAGGCGAGCCGCCATTGCAGGAGTAATTGCAATGGACCCCGATGTCCTCATTCTTGACGAGCCCACAGCAGGACTTGACCCACAGGGCAGGGATATGCTGTTAAATCAAATTTCCCTTTATCATAAGGAGAGGAAAAACACCGTCATTCTTGTATCACACTCAATGGAGGATATTGCAAGGGTGGCAGACAGAATACTTGTTATGTGTAGGGGAAATGCAGAAATCCTTGATTCTGCAAGGAATGTCTTTGCACAGGGGGAAAAGCTTGAAAAAATGGGACTTCGTGTTCCCCAGATTACAAAAATAACACAAAAGCTAAAGGAAAAGGGAATAGATTTGCCAGACGGAATTTTGACTGTTGACGGGGCTTTCGACAGCATTGTTTCTCTTCTGAAAAAGGAGGGTAAATTAAGATGAAAGATGTAGTTTTCGGTCAGTATATTCCCGGCAACAGCTTAATTCACAAGCTTGACCCAAGGGCAAAGCTGATTTTTCTTGTTATATATATTGTGCTGATATTTTGCACATTCAACTTTTATGCGTTGGCAATTCCATTTTGCCTTGCGATTTTGTTTATGCTTTTAAGCAAGGTGCCTGTTAAGCAGTACCTTAAAAGTATGAAAATGATGATATTCGTCATTATAATAACCTCGGTTTTCAACCTGTTTTACGGTGGGGGCAAGGTGTACTTTACCCTTGGACCTCTTTCGGTAACAGAGGGCGGCATCAACAATGCAATAATCATTGTTTCAAGGATTGTCTGCCTGCTGATTGTGTCGGCAGCACTGACCTTTACAACCTCACCCACAGACCTTACAGACGCCATAGAAAGGCTGATGAAACCACTAAAGGTTTTCCACATCAAGGTTCACGAGATTGCAATGATGATGTCCATTGCATTAAGATTTGTTCCAACCCTACTTGAAGAAACCGACAAAATTATGATGGCTCAGAAGTCAAGGGGTGCAAACCTTGATGACGGAGGACTTGTCAAAAGGGCAAAGGCTCTTATTCCGGTGTTTATACCGCTGTTTGTGTCAGCATTCCGCAGGGCTTTTGACCTTGCAATGGCTATGGAATGCAGATGCTACAACGGTGGCAAGGGAAGAACAAGGATGAAATCCCTCCATTTGCAAAAACGGGATTATTTTAGTACTGTATTCTTTGTGTTGATTATAGCAGGAGTTGTCCTGTCGGATATTTTCCTGCCAAGTGTAGTGAGATGAGAGATTAAGAATTGGGATGAGAAATTTATTACTTACATTGTCTTATGACGGTAGCTGTTACCACGGTTGGCAAATTCAAAAGAATGCCCTAACCGTTCAGGAGGTTTTTCAGGAGGCACTTTACAAGATTATTTCCGAAAAGCCTGACATCAAGGCTTGCTCCAGAACTGACAGCGGTGTTCACGCAAATATGTTTTGCCTTAGTATGAAGCTAAACCACCAAATTCCACCTGAAAGGCTTGTGGGTGCATTAAACAGGTTTTTGCCCCTTTCTATTTCGGTGCTTGACTGTGTTGAGGTTCCCCTTGATTTTCACGCAAGGTACAACTGCAAGGGGAAAAGGTATGTGTATAAAATATGGAACAATCCTATCCGTGACCCATTTTTAAGAGATTACGCCTACCATTACCGCTGGAAAATTGACGAAAATCTCCTTAACAAATCCGCTCAGGATTTTGTTGGCAAACACGACTTCACATCCTTTTGCACAGATGATGGAAGAACAATGGACAATATGGAGCGTACCGTCAGTCTTTTTACCGTTGAAAGACAGGGAGATATGGTGACAATGACTGTGGAGGCAGACGGCTTTCTTTACAATATGGTAAGGATTATGGTGGGAACTTTGCTGAAAATTCAGCAGGGCAAAATTCCACCTGACGGTATTCCAAAGCTTTTTGAGCAAAAGAGCAGAAATCACAAGGGTGTTACAGCACCGCCACAGGGGTTATATCTTCAGCAAGTTAATTATTGAGGAAAATTATGAGTAAGCATGGAATTAACGAGAATAAAAACAAGAATAAAAAAAGAAAAGCATACAGAGATACTGCTGTAAAAAAGGCTAAAGAGCCAAAGCAGAACAAACAGCGTAGAGGTCGTAAAACCGTCAGCTACGAGAATGTTCCCATTGACGAGTACAGGGAGTACTCCCAAAACGAAGTTAAGTTTAATAAAAATATTCTGAAAAAGACCTTGATAATCTTCGGCATTATTGTGGTGCTTGTTTTGTCTGTTACCCTTTTTGTAAACAGAGATAACATCACTTGGGACAACTTTACTGCTTGGTTCAGCGAAAGTGTAATAGGCACATCAAAGGGTGAGGGCTACCCAACCGACATTATGGGTACTACCGTAAGCAAAGGAAACTTTAAGCTCATAGGCGGCCGTGCCTGTTACGCCAGTGACACATCCTATGTAGAGCTTAGCGACACAGGAGGAAAAATAATCAATTCACAGCTTAGCTTCAGCAATCCTGTTGTCCGTGGTACTCAAAATTACAGCATAGTTTACGGTCTTTCAGCAAAAGGCTTTTTGATAAATGACGCCCAAAAGACAAAGTACAAGGGAACAACAAAAAAGCCTATATTTACTGCTGATGTTAACAACAAAGGTGAATATTGCATTGTAACAGAGGGCAGTGGTTATCTTTCGGTATTAACAGCCTATAACAGCGACAATGAAAAGAAATATGAGTATTCATTTGCCGATTACTACATCACCTGCGTTTCAATCAACGATTCAGGCACAGGGGCAGTATGCTGCGGTGTAACCACAGTAAACGGAGCAGAACATTCCAAGGTATATGTGCTTGACTTTACCAGCGGAAAGCCTGTCAGGGAGTATGAATTTTCCGAATCAGTAATATATGATTCCTTCTATTTGTCCTCTGATATGGTAGGCGCTGTTGCCAGCAATGCTATATATTTTATGGATTTTGACAGCGATACTCCCACAAAAACAGAGTACAATTCCAGAACACTTAAAACATATGACTATAACCCTGCAACGAAAAATCTAACTGTTGCACTTTCACGAAGCGGTGACGGAAGAAACTGCGATATACTGTTCTTTAATTCTTCAGGAGAAAATGAATACATCATTAACAGTAAATACAGAGTTGATTCAATAAGTACCTACAAAGGTACACTTGGTATTCTTTCGGAGGGAACTGCATATATTCTTGAAGAGGACGGCACTGTTGACTCAAAGACAGATGCAGGAAATGACGCTCAAACTATTTTGCTTTACGATACCGACAAAGCCTTTATTTTGGGAATCAGCGAAATTCGTGACGCTGAATTTGATTAGAAGGTGATGTTATGTCGTTAGCGTTAGATATAGGAGTAATCGTCATTGTAATCCTCACAGTAATTGTGTGCTTTAAAAGGGGATTTGCAAAGACTGTTTTGGGGCTTGTAAGCAACATAGTTTCTGTTGTAGGCGCATTTTTACTTGGCACATTCCTTTCAGATTTGATTTATTCAGGTTTAATAAGGGATAACATAATAAACAGTCTTAGTACCTCAATCAACAGCAACCTAAGCACGACCACAAAAACAGTGGGAGAAACAGCCTCAGGACTGCCCGACTACATACAGTCTATATTAAGTCTGTTTGGTTACAGTGCCGATACCGTAAACAAAAATATCGACACAGTAGTACAGAACCAAAGCAACAACATTGCATCAGCGGTTGAATCTGCAATAGGTCCCGTTATCACAGCAATAATCAGCTTTTTCCTTGTTATAATCCTTTTCTTTATCCTAAGGTTTATCACAGCAAGAATTTCCAAGCTGATTGCTGGTGTAATGGAGATACCTGTGCTGCACACCGTCAACAGACTTTTAGGCGGTCTGGTTGGCATTTTAGACGGACTTGTTATAGTATATTTTCTGACAGCCATTGTCATCATAGTTATCCCCATTGTAACAGGCGGAGCAATAAACTATTTTGACTTTGGAGTTATAGCAGAAAAAACAGTGTTGTTTAAACTGTTTTATGATAACAACATTGTAACAGGGATACTTAATTCAATACCATCGGTATTTTAGGGGAGAAAATGATGGACAAAGATGAAAGAGTAAACAAGAGAAATTTAAAAGCAGAACGAGTCGACACAGAGGATATTCTGACAATACCCAATATACTTTCATTTTTGCGTATTTTACTTATTACGCCGTTTATGATATTATTCTTAAATGGAAACTATGTTTGGGCGTCACTAATGATTATCATTTCGGGACTTACCGACTGTGTTGACGGATTTATCGCCAGAAAATTTAATCAAGTTTCAGAAGTCGGCAAAATTCTCGACCCTGTTGCTGATAAACTTACCTTGTTGGCAGTAGGTGTGGGAATATGTATAATTTCACCTGAGGTTATCACAGTGATGGTTATTCTCATCATCAAGGATATTCTGATGATGGTAGGAGGTCTTTCCCTGATAAAGAATGACATAAAGCCGCCTCCGGCAAGGTGGTACGGCAAGGTTGGCACTGTTCTGTTCTATCTTTCGGTATGCACAATAGTAGTTTTAAAGGTTGCAGACATCAATGTGCCTTATCTTTCGCTGATTTTGCTCAGCATTACAGCGGCTACAATGATATTTGCCCTCATTAAATATTTCCTATTATTTTTAGATTTGTTAAAAAATTCTGAAATCAATCAGAATAAGGAAGGAGAATAAATATGCTTTGTTCAAAGTGTAATAAACGCCCTGCTGTGGTGTTCGTTTCTTCAAGCACAGACGGTAATCCCAAGGGATACTGCCTAACCTGTGCTAAGGAGCTGGGCATCAAGCCGGTAGAGGATTTAATAAATAAAATGGGGATTACAGACGACGATTTAGAGGCTGTCCAAGACCAAATGACCTCAATTATGGACAATATTGGGGAGGGTGGCGACATCCAGTCTATGGTTGAATCCTTAGGCATTGACCCCGACACAATCAATGGTGAACTTGTGGAAAGTGACGACGAGGACGAGGATAAGGACTTTACCCCGGGCGGTGCGCCAACATTCCCTGCGTTTTTCAACAACATTTTCAACGGAAATTCTGCAAGTAAAGGGAACACCGAGCAGTCAGGCTCCGAAAAGGTGAAGAACAACCGTAAGGATAAGCCAAACAAGAAGAAAAAGTTTCTTGGTCTTTACTGCGAGGATTTAACCCGTAAGGCACAAGAGGGAAGAGTTGACAGAGTAATCGGCAGAGATAAAGAGATTGAAAGGGTAATTCAAATCCTCTCCCGCAGAAGTAAAAACAACCCTTGTCTTATCGGTGAACCGGGTGTAGGTAAAACAGCTATTGCCGAGGGACTTGCATCACGAATTGTTGAGGGAAATGTTCCCCTAAGGCTTAGAAACAAAGAAATACATCTTCTCGACTTAACTGCCCTTGTAGCAGGAACACAGTTCAGAGGCCAGTTTGAAAGCCGTATTAAAGGTCTTATCAAAGAGGTTAAAGAGCTTGGCAACATCATTCTGTTTATTGACGAGGTACATAGCCTTGTGGGAACAGGTGACAGTGAGGGTACAATGAACGCCGCCAATATCCTGAAGCCTGCACTTTCAAGAGGTGAAATTCAGGTTATCGGCGCTACAACCTATGCAGAATACCGCAAGTATATCGAAAAGGACTCTGCCCTTGAAAGAAGATTTCAGCCTGTAAAGGTTAACGAGCCGTCAATTTCCGAAACAATAGATGTGCTTATGGGAGTAAAATCCTACTACGAGGTGCACCACAGAGTAGCTGTATCCGACGATATTGTGAGAAAAGCAGTTATTTTCTCCGAAAGATACATCACAGACAGATTTTTGCCCGACAAAGCCATTGACCTACTTGACGAATCCTGTGCCTGCTGTGCATTAAAGAGCAAGGCAATGGAGGATTACGACAAGCTTACAGTTGAGAAAAAGGAGCTGACTCAAAAGCAGGATAGCCTTTCAACAGAAGAAAATGTAGATTTTGAAAAGATTGCAGAAATCAAAACTCAGCTTATTAACATTGACGAAAAGATGAAGGAGCTTGAGCCACAGGCTGTAAATGTTCAGGTTGAAGAAGAGGACTTGGCAAAGGTTATAGAACTGTGGACAGGTATTCCTGCATCACGAATCAGAGAAAACGAGCTTTCAAAGCTTGCCGATTTAGAGGATAAGTTAAGTGAAAAAATAATAGGTCAGTCCGAGGCAGTAAGTGCCTTGGCATCAGCCATCAAGCGTAACCGTGTTCAAATTTCCCCAAGAAGAAGACCTGCGTCATTTATCTTTGTAGGCCCCACAGGCGTAGGTAAGACCGAGCTTGTAAAGGTGCTTTCCAAGGAGCTTTTCGACACTCCCGAAACTCTCATAAGGCTTGATATGTCAGAGTTTATGGAAAAGCACAGCGTGTCAAAGATTATCGGCTCACCTCCGGGGTATGTAGGATACGATGAGGCAGGACAGGTGACTGAAAAGGTACGCAGACGACCGTATTCCGTACTTCTCTTTGACGAAATCGAAAAGGCACATCCCGATGTACTTAACATACTCCTTCAAATTCTTGACGAGGGTAAGCTGACAGACGCCCACGGCAGAGAGGTAAACTTTGAAAATACAGTAATTGTAATGACAAGTAATGCCGGCTCCGATAAAAGGGAAAATGCACTTGGTTTTGGAAAAACTCAGGCTGACGCAAACAAAGAGAAGGCAATGAAAGCCCTGTCGGAATTTTTAAGACCTGAATTTTTGGCAAGAGTTGACGAGATAATCATTTTCCGTGACCTTGACAACAACGACTTCCAAAAGATTTCCGCACTTCTCCTTGAGGAGTATGTTTCTGCTCTAAAGGAAAAGGGTATTACCTTTAAATATGACGAAAAGGCTTGCAAGGCTTTGGCTGACAAAGCCTCAGGCGGTAAGTCAGGAGCAAGAGATTTGCGTAACCTTATCCGCAAAGAGGTAGAGGATAAAATTGCCCAGGAAATGATAGACTCCCACAACACCTCAATCTCAGGCATTGCAGTAACTGCTGATGAAGAAAATAATATCAAACTTCAGATTATTTAATCAAAATAGTTAAATGTAGAAAAATCACCGTAATTCCCACTATTTAATGTGTCTGAATTACGGTGATTTTATTTGTGAAATTGCACATAATAAATATAAATTATGGATTATGTATAATAATTATATCTTGTAATGAAAAAATGGAAAAAACATCATTTTTAGTATTGACAAGTTCTTCAATATTAGATATAATGTAAAGGCTGACGAACGAAAAGAAATGTTCAAAGTACTTGCGCCAGTAGCTCAGCTGGATAGAGCAACTGCCTTCTAAGCAGTAGGTCAGGGGTTCGAGTCCCTTCTGGCGCGCCATATGGTGGGTATAGCTTAGTCGGTTAAAGCGCCAGTTTGTGGCACTGGAGACCGTCGGTTCGAATCCGACTATCCACCCCATTTGATCCATTAGCTCAGTTGGCAGAGCACTTGACTTTTAATCAAGGTGTCCGGAGTTCGAATCTCCGATGGGTCACCAAATAAAAACCGTATTTTTGTGATACACACCAATACGGTTTTTATTTTTTATAATGAGCTGTCGCCAAGCGGTAAGGCAACGGACTTTGACTCCGTCACTCGTGGGTTCGAATCCCGCCAGCTCAGCCAGGAAAAAGACGGTTGCCTTAGCAATCGTCTTTTTCAGTTATATTCGCCTTACGGCGAGTTATATTGCTTCGCAGTGATATTTGGCTTGCCAAGTGATATTGCCCTTTGGGCAGTTTTTTGGCGAATATAATATCACTTATGCATAGCATAAGTATAACTTTCACAAAGTGAAAATATCACTCTGCCTTTGGCAGAATATCACTAAACAACTCTCTTTTTACTTAATCACTTTTCACTATTAACTAAACCTCATTGGATTTTTTTGGCAAGTAAAATACAATAGGGAAGAGTGAAGAAGTACGAGGGTTAAATAGAACGATAAGTTATAGTAAAATCAAAAGAGTATAATTGCTCTTAACAGATAATTTTCAATATTTTACTTATATAATAATGAAAATCTTGTAACTAAATATACAATCCTGTCATATATAGTGCAATAATTGACAATGTATGCTATAATGTATTCGCAGTTAATCTGTAAATAAATTAATTTGGAGGTAGAACTATGACAGGTTCAAAAATGCTTAAGGTTACAGGTATCCTTATGATTATCTTCGGCTCAATCGCCCTCATTGGTTCATTTATAACAATGGCAAGTATCAGTGTTCTCGGCGCATTAGGAGCTTCTACAGGTCTTCTTTGGATTTCTGCTATTCTTTCACTTGTAGGTACAGTTGCAGAATTTGTAGCAGGTATCCTTGGTGTTGTAAACTGGAACAAGCCTGACAAGGCAGGCGTATGCATTGCTTTTGGCGTTGTTATTGCGGTTTTGACAGTAGCATCATTTATTTTCTCAATGATTGCATATTCTGAAAGCTTTGGATTTATGACAATCATTAGCTTGTTCTCAGGTCTTGTACTTCCTGTACTTTACCTTATTGGTGCAAACAACAACAAGAAACAGGCATAATTTAATTAAGCTAATAAAAAGGCACTCCTTTTGGAGTGCTTTTTTTCTGTGAAAAAACAAAAGCTCTGCCTTGTGACAGAGCTTTTATAGAAGATTTTTAGAAATCAGTTTTTAAGTGACTGAAGAGGTGCAGGGATTTGTCCGCCTCTGTGAATGAACTTTTCAGGAGAGCCTTTTCTAAGCTCCATAACAGGTCCTTTACCAAGCAAACCGCCAAAGTTAAGGGAATCTCCTGCCTTCTTGCCAATTGCAGGGATAAGCCTTACTGCAGTTGTTTTAGAGTTTACCATGCCGATTGCGGCTTCGTCAGCAATAACAGCAGAGATAACCTCTGCACTTGTGTCGCCGGGAACAACAATCATATCAAGGCCGACAGAGCAAACAGCAGTCATACTTTCCAGCTTTGTTATGTCAAGGTATCCGTTTTCCGTTGCGGCAATCATACCTGCATCCTCTGAAACAGGAATAAATGCACCGGAAAGTCCGCCAACTCTTGATGACGCCATAACGCCACCCTTCTTAACAGCGTCGTTAAGCATTGCAAGTGCGGCTGTTGTACCGTGACAACCGCAACCCTCAAGACCCATTTCCTCAAGTATGTAAGCAACAGAGTCACCCACAGCAGGGGTAGGGGCAAGGGAAAGGTCAACAATACCAAAGGGAACATCCAGTCTTTTACTTGCCTGCTGTGCAACAAGCTGACCCATTCTTGTAATCTTAAATGCAGTTTTCTTAATTACATCTGCAATCTGTGCAATGTTGTGGTCCTTGCATTTTGTGAGGGCTGCCCTTACAACACCGGGACCGGAAACACCAACATTAATAACCTTATCAGCCTCACCAACACCGTGGAATGCACCCGCCATAAATGGGTTGTCCTCGGGGGCATTGCAGAATACAACAAGCTTTGCGGCGCCAATGCAGTCCCTATCTTTAGTCAAAACTGCTGTTTCCTTTACAATTTCACCCATAATCTTAACAGCGTCAAGATTAATTCCTGCCTTGGTAGAGCCAATGTTTACAGAAGAGCAAACTCTTTCTGTTGTGGCAAGTGCCTGTGGAATTGACTTGATAAGCTCCATATCACCGGATGCAAAGCCCTTTTGAACAAGGGCAGAATAACCGCCGATAAAGTTAATTCCCAAGGTATCAGCCGCCTTGTCAAGGGCAAGTGCAAACTTTGTAATGTCACCGTTTTTGCAAGGTGCGGCAATCATTCCGATAGGGGTAACAGATACCCTTTTGTTAATGATTGGAATACCGTATTCCTCTTCAATGTCCTGTCCTGTTTTAACAAGGTCCTGTGCACTAAAGCAAATTTTGTCGTAAACCTTTTGACAGGCTTTGTCAATGTTTTCGTCCATACAATCAAGCAATGAAATACCCATAGTAATAGTTCTTACATCAAGGTCCTCATTGTCAATCATATTTATAGTTTCAAGTATATCTTTTGTTTCAAGCATTACATTACCTCTTAAATCTTATGCATAGAATTAAAAATATCTTCGTGCATAGAGTGTATTTTAAGATTATTTTCTTCACCTAATTTTTCAAGGTTAGAAGAAAGCTCGCCAAAGTTCTTCTTTCTTAACTCAACAAGCATAATCATAGCAAACATATCCTGAAGTACGCTTTGCGATACCTCAATAACATTTGCCTCATGCTCAGAGCATACTGTGGAAACCTTTGCAAGAATACCAACAGTATCTTTACCAACAACGGTAATAACAGCTTTCATAATGTACCTCCAAAAAATAAATTCTGTTATATTATACTACTCGAAAGGGTAAAAGTAAAGAAGTTTCCTTGCATAAAGGGTCATAATGTGATAAACTTTTTATGGTGATATATATGTTTTTATGCGACAGCCACACTCATTCATCATTTTCCTTTGACGGTGAAGTTCCTGTTGAGGAAATGGTGAAACAGGCAGTAGAAAATAAAATAGATGTTTTAACAATTACAGACCACTGTGACGTATTGGGAATAGGTGACAAAAACAACGAGTTTGGAGTGGTTTTGGAGGAGGCTATCCCAAAGTCTGCATTGGAAACAAGACGAGTTGCAACACTTTATAAGGATAAAATTAAAGTCCTTGCAGGGGTAGAGCTTGGTGAGCCTACTCATTTTCCCGAAAAAACAAAAATCGCCCTAAGCCTTGCAGATTTTGACTTTGTTTTGGCGTCAACCCATCAGGCAAAGGGGAAAGAGGATTACTATTTTTTAGAGTACAACAGCAAAAATATAGGTTCACTCCTTGATGAATATTTTAAGGAACAGCTTGAGGTCGTAAAGTGGAACGGCTTTGACAGCCTTGCACACTTTGACTACCCTGCAAGATATATTCGTGAGAGGACAAACCTTAGCCTTGACTACACAAGGTACGAAAATATTATTGACGAAATACTTAAAGTTCTGATAAAGAATAATAAAGCCTTGGAAGTCAACACATCTACAATAAGCAAACCTTTGGGCAGACCAATGCCCGGTGAGGATTTGCTGAAAAGGTACAAGGATTTTGGGGGTAAGCTTATCACATTGGGAAGTGACGCCCACAAAAAAGATGTTCTGGGAAAAGACCTTGTAACGGCAATAGAAATGCTGAAAAAAATAGGCTTTACCTCATACTGCTACTACGAAAAGCACACACCTGTTGAGGTGAAAATTTAGTTTTTAAACCGTTTTGCTTATGCAAGGCGGTTTTTTAAATAAATTTCCTTAATTTACATAGTAAAATATTATAAGAAAACAAAATAATATATTGAGATTTTATTAAAATCTATTATAATATTCTCATAGATATCTCAAAAGGTATTTATTGAGACTAATACTTAAATTTTTGGAGGTTCAGTATCTTGAAAGATAAAATTTTTGGTGTTTTGCAAAGGGTAGGCCGTTCCTTTATGCTGCCGATTGCTTTGCTTCCAATCGCAGGACTTCTCCTGGGAATAGGCAGTTCCTTTACAAACCCAACCACACTTTCCACCTATAACCTTGACGGTGTTATTACCGAGGGTGGAGTGCTATTCACAATTTTTGACCTGATGAGAAAAACAGGCAGTATTGTGTTTGACAACCTTGCCCTGCTTTTTGCAATGGGTGTTGCCATTGGTATGGCTAAAAAAGAAAAGGCTGTTGCAGCCTTGTCAGGTGCAATTAGCTACCTTATTATGAACACAGCCATCAGTGCCTTGATTGAGGCTAAGGGCGGTATATCCGCCATGGCTGAAAATTCCACAACCACCACACTTGGTATTACAACCTTGCAAATGGGTGTTTTCGGCGGTATCATTGTAGGACTTGGCGTTGCGGCTCTCCACAACAAATTTTACAAAATTGAGCTTCCGCAGGTGCTGTCATTCTTTGGCGGAACAAGATTTGTGCCTATCATATGCAGTGTAGTATATGTTTTGGTAGGTGCTGCAATGTTCTTCATCTGGCCTGTTGTACAGTTGGGTATTTCTCAGCTTGGTAACCTTGTTCTCCGGTCAGGCTATGCAGGAACTTGGATTTACGGAATTATCGAAAGAGCCTTAATTCCTTTTGGACTTCACCATGTTTTCTATATGCCGTTCTGGCAAACAGAGCTTGGCGGTTCAATGGTAATTGACGGCACAACTGTTCAGGGTGCTCAAAACATATTCTTTGCACAGCTTGCCTCTGACTCAACACAGCATTTCTCAGTTGAGGCTACAAGATTTATGTCCGGCAAATTCCCGTTTATGATTTTCGGACTTCCAGCCGCAGCATTTGCAATGTACAAGGCTGCTCGTCCCGAAAAGAAAAAGGTTGTTGGCGGTTTGCTACTTTCCGCAGCGTTAACATCTATGATTACAGGTATTACTGAGCCTTTGGAATTTACATTCCTCTTTGTTGCTCCTGTTATGTATGCTGTCCATTGCGTTTTTGCCGGACTTTCCTATATGCTGATGCACATACTAAATGTTGGCGTTGGTATGACCTTCTCAGGCGGTGCAATAGACCTTACCCTGTTCGGCATCTTGCAGGGTAACAGTAAAACAAACTGGATTTGGATTGTCATTGTAGGTCTTGTTTACGCAGTAATTTACTACTTTGTGTTCTACTTTATGATTACAAAGTTCAACTACAAAACTCCGGGCAGAGAGGCTGACGACGAAGAAACAAAGCTCTACACCCGTCAGGATGTAAACGACAGAAAGAATAAGGCAGACAAAAAGTCTGACGGCACAGTTGACACAGTGAGCGCATTAATCCTAAAGGGCTTGGGCGGAAAAGAAAATATTTCCGATGTTGACTGCTGTGCAACAAGGCTTAGAATTACAGTTATCAATCCCGATTTGGTTAAGGATAACCTGTTAAAGGACAGCGGTGCGTCAGGTGTTGTACGCAAAGGTGACGGTATTCAGGTGATTTACGGACCACAGGTTTCCGTTGTAAAATCCAACCTTGAGGACTTTATGGAAACTCACGCATCAAACAACCTTGACGAGGTTTTGGGTGTGACTGACTCCGAAAAACCAAAGGAAGAAAAATCTGATAATATCGCAGAAAAAACCGGTGAAGATAAAGAAAATTCAAAGGCAGAAATCCTCTGTTCCCACCTCACAGGTGAGGTAGTGCCTCTTGAAAATGTAGATGATGCTGTATTCTCAAACAAGGTAATCGGCGACGGAATAGCAGTTGAGCCAACTGTCGGAGAACTGTATGCTCCTTGTGACGGTAAGGTTGATACTGTTTTTGACACAAAACACGCAGTAAGCCTTATTTCGGAAAAAGGCTGTAATATGATTCTTCACATCGGTATGGACACAGTCAAGCTGAACGGACAGTTCTTCGAAAGCCATGTTAAGTCAGGTCAACAGGTGAAAAAGGGCGACTTGCTCATAACCTTTGACATTGGCGAAATCAAAAAGGCTGGTTACAAGCTGACAACACCAATGGTTATCTGCAACACACCTGATTATTCTGAATTTAACCATCTCAAAGCAGGTGCAATCACTGTCGGAGATGAAATTTTAGAAATTAAATAAGCAAAATTTCCAAAATAAAAGCATCGGATTTCCGATGCTTTTATTATTCCGAATAAGAATAATTATCTATGTAGAATTATTTATTCACATATTATCTGCGTTCTGATTTACAATCTGTATGTAAACATCGTTGGGTAGCATTGGGGTTTCGAGCATACCGATTGTTTCTTCTGATAATGAAAGATTTTCGCCAAATTCTTCTCCTGCTTTGGTGAATTTTTCAAGTAGCGGTTTTGTCAGTGGTTCGGCGGTGGGTTCGTTCAACATTGGTGTTTCGGGAACACAAACAATAGTTGCGTTATTGCAGAACATATTATTGCACTGTATTTTCAGTCCGTCAAAGTTACCGTCCCAGTTAGGAAAACCGCAACCGCTGATAACAACATAATGCTTATTTGAAAAATCAATAAGGGTGTCGTGCCTGACAACACCGTTTTCCTCTTTCATTGACATTTTTGCAAGGGGGATAGTCCTGTCCATAACCGCCTTTAAATGAGATGGAATACCGTAGCAGTAAAGAGGAAAGCTCCAAATAACAATGTCGGAGTCCACAATCTTCTTCAAAATACTGTTTTGGTCGTCTTGCTGGATACATTCGCCCTTTTGCATTTTCCAACAGGCAAAGCAACCCATACAAGGCTTTATTTCCTTTTTGATTACATCAACAATTTCAAGCTGATGTTCTCCGCTTTTCATAATTCCGTCCACAAATGCGTTAGTAAGGTGCATAGTGTCACTTTTATCCTTCGGACTTCCGTTAAGTACAAGTATTTTCATAATCCATCATCTCCCAAAAAATATTTAGGAAACACTGATTAAATCATTTGCACAGATTGTGCTGTCAGATTTTTTGTCGGTATGTTCTAAAAACCGCAGGAATACTGACGTATTGTGAGGATTTTTTGGGCATACCGGCAGAAAATATGCGTACAAGATGTGTAAAGTGATTTATTCAGTGTTTCCTTTATTACGAAATTATTTCTTTTTCAACAATACAAATATACCATAATAATCACCCAAAATCAATGCGAACTTGATTTAATTAATTTACATTTAAAAAACTGTTTATACATATTGCACAACCAACAAATATAAAAGTTGGTTACTATTTTTGGGGATATTTATTGTTGTATTTGTTGCTATGTGGTAAAATACAAGAAATACTAAAAAATATGTCCCTAAGTATTATGGAGTGAATTGTAATGAGCAAATTTATCAAAAAATACTTTCAGTCTATTATAACCATTGTAGTAATACTTTTTATTGTATTAGCATATCAGCTGACCTGTATAGTTGCTAATCTTTTTGAGTTGCATTTGTATTTTGGATGGCAAGAGGTAAAAATGAATAATTCCCTTTCCATTAAAGTTCCCGGGGATTGGGAACAAGGGGAGAAAAACGGATTAATATATTTTTATGACCCCGATATAAAGGATACAGAAGATGCAAATGATAACATAATGTTATTTCAAAGCAAATCGGATGATATGTTTAGCCTTAATGAGTCTGTTGAGGTAAATAACAGCAACACCGAACAAAATATTATAAGCGATAATTTTCAAAGTGTAGTCAGCTTAAGCAGTACAGTTAATTCATTAGGCACAGTATATGGAGAGTCCATAATTTCCGTAGATAATGTTACATACAAAGAGAGCTATATTCAATTTAATGATTTTCTGTTTTACAGCTGGGACAGTGAAATAGACGAAAACACATTGAGGAAGATTGCCGATTCGGTGGAATTTATTGATTAATTTTTGCAGACTGATTATAGAATTAATGAAGTGCAATTACAAAAGATATGATAATATCCGAAAAGATTTCCGAAAAGATTTTTCAAAAAAAGTTAAATTTTATATTGACAATCGTAAAAAGTAATGATATAATCAGTCTTGCTGAAAACGAAACAGCAAAAGTTAAATAAGCGAGTGTGCTGGAATAGGCAGACAGGCACGTTTGAGGGGCGTGTGTCTTCGACGTACGGGTTCAAGTCCCGTCACTCGCACCAAGGTTTGTTATCTCGGAAGTCCGATAAATACTGGATTTTCGGGATTTCTTTTTTTCTCAAAAATGGTCGTGGGTCTTACCGTGGGTCTTATTGAGTATTTTTTTATACTATCCAGCCTCACTATTGAGCAAATCAGCCATAACATTTATTGCCTTTACATTTGCAGCCTGTACCGCATGTGTGTAAAGATTCAATGTTGTACTTGTTTGACTGTGACCTAAGATACTTGACACCGTTGCTACATCTGTACCGCTTGTAATTGCCTGTGTAGCGAATGTATGACGAAAGGAATGTAAACCCTTGAATGGTAAGTTTTCTTCCTTGCAGAAGCGTTTGAGCCAAGTGTAGGGGGTATTGGGGTGCATAGGCGTTCCGTTCCAAGTGATAAATAGTCTATCACTATCTACCCATAAATCACCACATTTAATACTTTGTTCTTTCTGTTCCTCTTGTAATTCTTTGACTAAATCAATAATGAACTCTGGAACTGCAAGAACTCTACAACTGCTTTTTGTCTTTGGGGTAGAGGTATAAATCCCTGTGGAACTGTTCCTATAGTTGGAAGTTCTTTGAATAAATACAGTACCATTATCAAAATCAAAGTCCTTGTATTCAAGCCCCATAACTTCACCATGCCTTAATCCCATACAAGATAATAAAGAAAAAAATAATCTGTAGTCTAATGTTGCTTTTTAGTTAATTTTTGCAAGAATTAGTTTTAACTCCTCTAAAGAATATATATCTTTTTCCTGCGGTTCGGTTTTTACAAGGGTTGTGGGTAATTATTTCATTCTTTATCCCATAATTCATAACATCGGAAATAAATGTTAAATAATGCTTTTGGGTTTTGGTGGATAGTCCTTGTCTTGTTCTTTGATTTACACCTTTTTGTGCCAATGACAAAATAAAATTTTCGCAGTTTGAAATGACTAGATTAAGTAAAGCGGTAAAGGAAGAACTGATTAGAAGAAATCTAAAACATAAGTCTCTTAGTTGGAATGAATTTCAAATAGAAAATGCATCAATCTGTCATACAGCATTACAAGAAGGAATTCACTCTTCAGTACTTTACTTGATTTGTGTTATGAATTGGAATAAGTAGAAATGTTTCCGCAAACAGAAAAACGCTGTTGATATGTTTCCGCAAACGAGAGAGATATTAAAACAGGAAAAATGCAAAAAATATGTACTTCTTATCATACAGAGTGCGTTTGTCTTTTGAGTACAGAACAGAAATAAGAATATTTATGGTGAGCTTATAATGAAACATACAATGAAATTACAGAAAAAACCTTTTGATGCTATTTTGAAGGGGAAAAAGAATATTGAACTTCGCTTAAATGATGAAAAAAGGCAGAAGATTCAAATTGGTGATAAGATTATCTTTAAGCTTGATGATTTAGATGAAAAAGAATTCAAAGCAACTGTTGTGGCTCTGCATCACGGGGATTCTTTTGTTAGTTTGTTTAAACGAATTTCATTGTACGATTGTGGGTTTGCCGGCGAAACAAGTGTGAACGAAGCCGCTAAAAGTATGAGAAAGTATTATTCGGAGGAACAAGAGAAAAAATATGGGGTTGTAGGTATTGAACTGTCGGAAATATATTGGGCAACGAGGTGTCTGACTGACAATGCCCTTGTTCTGAAATACATTCCCGGTGAGAAATGGAGACGAATGTATAATTTTGCCTTTGAAACAAGTGACTTTTTCACAATCACAACAGCTAAATTTGTTATTAAAATAACAGGGGGGAGTGTTAAATTCTTTGACAAAGAAAATGAACATATGATACATTCTGTCAAGGGGTTTAATTATCTGTATACCGGTGATGTAAATCCGGATGAAACAGAACTTATGGCGTTGGAAAACGGAAAGCATTTTTACATTTTTTCTTTAAGGAATTTTGCACAGAAAAAACGAGTCACACTTCCAAGAAATTTCGAGTCAATAGATATGTGCGGAAAATACTCGGAGGATGGAAAAATTCTGTATATTCCTGTGTATCGTTTTATCGAAAGGGAAGGGTATATATACAGGGTTTGCTTATATGAAACAGATACATATTCACTAATCAGAATGGATACTGTAAGTCAAGAGGAAGCTCTTGCAAAATGGCTTTGGAGATAGTGAGATGAATCTCAATTAAACTCATACACAGATGATGGGCATATGCGCTGAGTTAGTGGCAATGCTTATGCTTGACCTGATTAATAAAACCTCCTTTAGTGCAATAAACGCACCAAAGGAGGTTTTTAATGAAAATATTATCGGTTGAAAATATTATTTATCAACCTTTGGGAGTCCTGCAAATCCCTTTTCAAGATCTTCATCTGTTGGGACGTAGTCGCTCATCTCACCGTCATTATACTTTTGATATGCTACCATATCAAAGTATCCTGTGCCTGTAAGACCGAACAGAATTGTTTTTTCTTCTCCTGTTTCCTTACATTTTAATGCCTCGTCAATAGCAACTCTGATAGCGTGGCTGCTTTCGGGAGCAGGTAAAATACCCTCAACTCTTGCAAACTGTTCAGCAGCAGCAAAAACTGAGGTCTGCTCAACGGATGTTGCCTCCATAAGTCCATCATCATAGAGCTGAGAAAGTGTAGAGCTCATTCCGTGGTAACGCAGTCCGCCTGCGTGGTTAGCTGATGGAATAAATCCGCTGCCCAGAGTGTACATCTTGGCCAGAGGACAAACCATTCCGGTGTCGCAGAAGTCGTAAGCAAACTTACCTCTTGTTAAGCTTGGACAGGAAGCAGGTTCAACGGCAATAATGCGATAGTCAGCCTCGCCTCTGAGCTTTTCTCCCATAAACGGAGAGATAAGTCCACCCAAATTGGAGCCGCCTCCGGCACAGCCGATGATAACATCGGGCTTGATTCCGAATTTATCCATAGCAGCCTTTGCCTCAAGGCCGATAACCGACTGGTGAAGTAATACCTGATTTAACACGCTTCCCAAAACATAGCGATAGCCCTCTGTTGTGGTTGCGGCCTCAACAGCCTCTGAAATAGCACAACCAAGGCTTCCTGTTGTACCGGGATGCTCCTCCAAAATCTTTCGTCCAACGGCTGTGGATGTTGAAGGTGACGGTGTAACGCTTGCTCCGTAGGTTCTCATAACCTCTCTTCTGAAAGGCTTTTGTTCATAGGAAACCTTAACCATATATACCTTACAGTCAAGACCAAAGTAAGAACAAGCCATTGAAAGTGCAGTACCCCACTGACCTGCGCCTGTTTCGGTAGTAACACCCTTAAGTCCCTGCTTTTTAGCGTAATATGCCTGAGCTATTGCGCTGTTAAGCTTGTGGCTACCGCTGGTATTGTTGCCCTCAAATTTGTAGTAAATCTTTGCAGGTGTGTCCAAGGCTTTTTCAAGGAAATATGCTCTGATAAGGGGTGACGGACGGTACATTTTATAAAAATTCTGAATTTCCTCGGGAATATCAAAGTATGCATCGGTGTCGTTAAGCTCCTGAGCAACAAGCTCCTCACAGAATACCGGATAAAGCTCCTCAGCCTTCATCGGCTCAAGTGTTGCCGGATTGAGCAGAGGTGCAGGCTTGTTTTTCATATCAGCTCTGACATTGTACCATTTTGTGGGAATCTCTTTTTCGTCAAGATAAATTTTGTACGGAATTTTCTTCTCTTCCATCGTTTTAACCTCCTGAATTTTGTTTTGTAGGGAAATACTGACTAAATCATTATATTTTAATGCTTTAAATTGCTAATTTGTATTATTGTAACACAAAAATATTCAGATGTCACGCAGTTTTTTATGAATTCTATTGTTGAGTCGAAAAAATTATGATAATATAAGAAAAGAAACAATTATAAGAAAAACAGGGAATACATAAACCGGTGAGCAAATCAAAGAGAGGAGATTTTTGAATGGATAAGCGGTCGATAATTCAGTATCTGGAAGAAAGAGCTGAGGACTTTTATAAGTTGAGTGATAAAATCTGGGAAAATGCTGAAATTCGGTTTAAAGAGAAAAAGTCAGTAGAGGATTATGTTGCTTTTCTTGAAAATGAAGGATTTGAAGTAACTGTTGGAGATGCCGGTCTTAAGACGGGATTCCACGCCCGGTGGGGAAGCGGAAAGCCTGTGATTGGCTTTTTGGGAGAATATGACGCACTTGCAGGGCTTAGTCAAAAAGCGGGCGTTACCGATAAAGAGCCTTTGGAAAAAGATGGAAACGGACATGGATGCGGTCATAATCTTCTTGGTGTAGGCGCACTAATGGGCGCTGTGGGCTTTAAGCATTATCTTGAAACTGAGGGAAAATCGGGTACTGTGGTGTTTTTCGGATGTCCTGCCGAGGAGGGCGGAAGCGGAAAAACATTTATGGCTCGTGAGGGCTGTTTTGATGACCTTGATTTGGCATTAAGCTGGCATCCTCACAATTGCAATATGATGCCTCCCGGACCTGTTTTGGCTAACGACTCCATCCGCTATAGCTTTACAGGTAAAGCATCTCATGCAGCGGCGGCACCTGAAGTCGGAAGAAGCGCACTTGATGCCCTTGAGCTGATGAATATAGGCGTTCAATTCCTGAGAGAGCATATTCCGTCAACTGCAAGAATTCATTATGCCATAACCGACACAGGGGGAATTTCGCCAAACATTGTTCAGCCTTACGCATCGGCACTGTATCAGATCAGGGCGCCCTTTGCACCTGTACTTTCCGACCTTTATGAGCGTGTCAATAATATAGCAAAAGGCGCAGCTATGATGACCGATACACAGGTTGAAATCAAATTTCTGAAAGGAACCAGCAATACAGTGCTGATTCCGGTGCTGGACGAGGTAATGTACAATAATATGTGTGAAATTCCAAACCCTGTTGAAAATGCAAAGGATATTGCGTTTGCCGTTGAAATCGTCAAAACCCAGATGCCTGCCGACAGAATCCCTGAAAATGTGTTTGACATAAAGCCTAAAAATTGGAACAAGTCGGGAAACATTCCAATTCCGGGTTCCTCTGATGTGGGAGATGTGAGCTGGATTTGTCCTGTTTCACAGTGCGGAATAGGCACTTGGCCGGTAGGAACTGCCGCCCACAGCTGGCAGGCTGTTGCCTGTGGCAAGAGCGATTTTGCCCACAGGGGGATGCTTTATGCCGGTCAGATTATCGCAGCAACGGCTATTGATGCTTGCAATAACCCCGAAATCATAGAAAGTGCATGGAAACAGTTAAAAGAAAAGACAGGAAATCATCCGTATCATTGCCCGATTCCACCTGAAATTACACCTGAAATCCTGGAGAATGAAACAACATAAGCACAAGGTTTTTCTAAAACATCCTTTTTAAACTGTTATGATAATTATGAAAACATAAAGCTTATAATAATTGAAAAATATAAGGAATATGGTGATATGAATGAGCAAAATTGAATCTCTTATAAACAATGGCGATTTTGACTATCTTCAGCCTTATTTTTACACAAATCCCTATGCGTTGAGATGTGAATTAGGGATAGGGGACACTGACGAAGAATTTTTGCAACAGGCAAAATGCCGAAGTGAAATGATTTATAAAATCTTGTTCCCAAAGGGTGCCGATGCGTTTTTCTTCAATTATTGGAAATATGACTATTCAGACACAGGTGATGCAGATAAGGATTATGATGCAGAAAGTTTGGACTGTACAATCGAAAGTGAGATGAAAAGTCTTAGATTTCTTTTGGAATGTCAAAGCAAATTCCGTCATACCGCTGTGAAAAACCTGAAAACATACGCTGAACCTGATGATGAAGATTTTGGTGATATTCAAAGAAATCGAATTATCTGTTACTCAAATAAGGACAGAGAAAATGATTTGCAAATTATCAGTAGGCAAATTGCTGACGAAAACAGTTGTGAAATAAGCTTGGTGTCCTTTGAAAATGAGTGTATTATGTCTGTTTATGATGACAGAGGCTGTGATATTGTTTTTGCTACACCACAAAAAATGAAGGAGTTTTATCTGTTGTTGAAGCCATATTTTCTTGATTATGACCGAGAAGAAATGGAGCGACGGTTTAATACTATCGTAAGTTGAGATACAAAGAACAGAGGGTGTGCTTTGAGGGCAACATTGACTTTTACGGAAAAAGCGGTTTTACCTTTGCAAGTGACTACGGCATACGCTATCACGGTTTACCTGAGGGTGAGGACGCATCATTCTTTTTGTGCAAGGAGCTTATACCAAATTACCTTAACGGAATTACAGGAGAATATGCAACCCCACAGGGATATTTTGTAGACGAAACAAAAGCCGAGGAATTTGACAAAGCCTTTCCATACAAGGAAAAACTGAAACTTCCGGGACAGATATTCTAAACGAAAAAATCGGAGTATAAACTCCAACTAAAAAACTCCTCATCACCGAGAAATTTTCGGTGGTGGGGAGTTTTTTGAATGCAGAATTCATAATGCATAATGCAGAATTTTTTGACGAATTCGTAATTCGGAATGATAGGGTAGGTATTTTGGGTGACAGACAGCCTCCACCAGAGGGGGGAGGGGGACCGCTTGCGGTGGAAGGAGGGAAAAACTTTCCTCTTTTGCTCTTTTTGTCTTTAGAGGGTAGTGGGGTTATATGTTCTGACTCATACTTTGAAATTTGAAGGCATAGAGAGATATATAGACTACTTTTTCGCTCCCTCAGTCACGCAAGGCGTGACAGCTCCCTCATCCGATGGAGCCTTTGTTTAGTCCTTAATTTCATCTAACCTATTAGTGTTGAATAATGCACTACTGCTTTTCTTTAGGATTCCTCGACAAGCTCGGAATGACAGAGGTTTTACTCTCATACTCAAAACTAAAAACTCAAAACTGAAAACTAAAAACTAAAAACTAAAAACTCATAATTCCTTTACTGCCTTAAAATTAATTCCTGCTTTTCTTGCCTGACTGCACAAATCCTTTGTCTGTAACTTGTATATTTTTCCGTCTTTTATAAAATGTGTTCCGCATTGCCTGAATTCAAAGGAAACATTTTTACGAATACACTGTTCCCTGATGTCCAGCACCCATAAGTAGTTGAGAGGTCTTGCGTAATAATCCGATTCACCGCCTACAACAACAAGCTCAATATTATGTAGATACGGCTCTATATTGACTTGTTCAAGCAAGGGTTGTGCTGTGATGCATTTATGTTTTATGGGCAGTTGACTGAATATTTTAAGTTTGTAATCAGCCTTGCTTTGATTTTCAACAGTACAGCATACAACCACATTGTGGTAGCCGTCACCCCAGTCACTTGGGATGCACTCCATAAACCTGTCAATTCGTTTTGTTAAGAACAAAAATGTGCAGTCCTGTCGCTGTTTAATCATCTGCCAACATTCGTCACGCCACGAGTCAGCCTCTTCAATCAAAAAGTCACTGCTAAAGCAGGTGTAAACTAACCCCGATTTCATTTTATAGTTTCCGTTTTTTAGTCGCTCTGTGGGTTTATTAAAATCCTTTGTTTTCAGGATTTTACCTGTGTCTACGCCACGCTTTGCGTCCCCCTTATGGATATAGCAATGCAGACAACCCTCACTGCATTTTTTGCAACCTCGCCAAGGATTCCAAACAGCCATATTGTTACACTCCAAATTTTAATATATCCTTCATTTTCGCAATAGATTCTATTTATTTCTATTCAGTGCTTGTACTATATTGTTATGCCGGATAAATTTTAATTATCTTATTAACAACCTTGCTCTGTCATAATCTTTTTTATGAACAAATATTTTGTACTCGTAAGAGTAATCTTGGTTTATACCAAAACTACCTGTTCGACCTCTGTTTGCTCCGGTAACTGGTGCGTTTTGTAAGTTTGTAGTTTTTATCACATAATTAATATTGTTATTTGCTAAAATATTCCTTATGTCTGATTGACGCTTCATATCCGTAGTTATTATAAGTTCTTTTCTGTTAAAAATGGTTATCATATTGACCTCTGCAAAATCTTATTTATCCATTCTGTTTATGTATTCAATTTTAACAAATATACTTTTAAAATTCAATATGCAAAGTATAACGGAGTTGTATTTATAAAAATTATGGATTATAATATTTGTAAATTTAAGAATGTAGATTGAAAAGGCAGGTAAGATTATGATTATTGATACACATGTTCACATAGGGGGAGAGGCTGTTGGTTTCTGTATGAATGAGGATATGGTAATTCAGGCTATGGAAAAGTACGGAATTGATTTTTCAATAGTTTCCAACGGCGATTCGGTAGAATGTGACCATAAGCAAAAACTTCTGCCGGAAAATCTGCAAATTTCACAGGAGGAGTCCCTTATGAGGGCTATCCGCTTTGCAAGGAAATTTCCCAATAAAATCGGCGTTGCACCTTGGGTAAAGCCCTTAACCGAGGGGTATAGCAAGGCTTTTGAAAAGCTTTTGTATGACAACAGGGATGTTATTTTTGCCGTAAAGCTACATCCCTTTCATTCAAATGTTACACCCACAGACACCGGAGTTTTGCCCTATATTGAACTGGCAGAAAGGCTGGGCGTACCTGTTGTATCTCACACAGGGGGATGTGAATCTGCTGACCCTGAGCATCTGTATGAGGTAGCAAAAATATTCCCAAAGGTGAATTTTGTTATGGTGCATATGGGCTTGGGAACAGACAACAAAAAGGCACTAAACCTCCTTGGCAAGGCGGATAACCTATACGGAGATACCACATGGGTACCTATGAGCACCACCATTTCAGCCATAGAAAAATACGGCAGTGAAAAAATGATGTTCGGAAGTGATATGCCCATTGACGGAGTTGACACCTATTTACAAAACCCCAAAGGTGACCGTTCTATGTACCAAGACTATTTTAACAAACTGCCAAAGCTGATTACCCAAAAGGAATATGATGACTTGATGTACAAAAATGCGGTTAGGGTTTTTGGATTGGATATAGAATAAATGTAGTCCTAAAATAGTTCTTATATAGAAATAAAAATCAGCCACTCCAAATGGGGTGGCTAAACTTATGTTTGAATATTGTCTTTTAAGATTCAATATGATATAATTTTGTCGGATAAGGTGAACCAAAGACGGTAGGCGGTTAAGTCTTGCCCCTGTAAGGGGGTGTTGCCAATGGAGTACATAACGGTAATTTTAATTATTGTTTTATATACAATCATTGCAATAAAAAAGAAATAAACCGCCAACTCCCACAGTAGACGGTTTATTCCAAAAAACTGATACTTAGGGGCTAACCGCTTATCGGTTCGCCTTATCTACTTTTATTATATCAAACTGTATTGTTTTGTCAAGATAGAAAGGGAGAAAGTGACATTTTATGAATTTAGCAGAGATAAGAAATGCCATTGATTCTCTTGTTTCGTTTTTTGGGTTTAATTACAATCAAAAGAATTGTGGAGTTGACCCAATAAGTCATACTCAATACGAAATGTGGTACGGAGAGGAAGAAACATACACGGCTAAAAGTATTGAAGAAGTTTTGTCAGTGCCGCTGTTTAACGGGAAATCTATAAATGAAATTTATACTGAAATAGAAATAACAGATGTATATTAAGCATTAAGTATGAAAAATAAAAAAGCACCTACATTTCTGTAAGTGCTTGAAGTGATATTCTGCCTAAAGCAGAGTGATATTTGCACTATGTGAAAGTTATATTTTGCGTAGCAAAGTGATATTATATTCGCCCAAACTGCCCAAAGGGTAATATCACTTGGTAAGCCAAATATCACTGCGAAGCAATATAACTCGCAACAGCGAATATAACTGAAAAAGACGATTGCCAAAATCCTATGACAGTTTCTAACCAACGAATATAGTAAATCTAAAAGTTAACATCGTAATTATTGATTCTTTTGATTAGCTTTTACTGTATTCACAGACGAAATCAGCATTCTGCGGATTGTACCGCACTTGCTAATAAGTTGTTTGTATAGCTCATTTGGAATATAGCCGGTCTCAAATAATAATTCTAACCAATATTCTGTTTCAAAGCATTCTTTTAATGCTATTTCAAGTTTTGAAATAAAATCTTTTGTACCTTGTGCATATTGTGCTTCGTGCAAATTAGCTCCAATGGATGTTCCACTCCTGAGAAGTTGATTTGTAAGCACAGACTCTTTATGGGTTGATTTGATTTCACGGCAAAGCAAAACTATCTGCTTTGCAAATTCTTTTGAATTGTTACGAAGTGGACTATCCGACATCTAAATCACCTCATTATAATATATCATAATTAATATGAATAGCAAAGTATTTAGTGATATTCTGCCTAAGGCAGAGTGATATTTTCACTATGTGAAAGTTGTATTTTGCGTTGCAAAGTGATATTATATTCGCCCAAACTGCCCAAAGGGTAATATCACTTGGTAAGCCAAATATCACTGCGAAGCAATATAACTCGCAACAGCGAATATAACTGAAAAAGACGATTGCTTTGGCAATCGTCTTTTTCTTGGCGGAGGACAAGGGATTTGAACCCTCGCGCCGGTTACCCGACCTACTCCCTTAGCAGGGGAGCCTCTTCACCACTTGAGTAATCCTCCGTATGGTAAAGTGTTTAAAATAAAAATGGCGGAGGGGAAGGGATTCGAACCCTT
>JAQXVY010000008.1 GCA_029225165.1 Oscillospiraceae bacterium | reverse complement strand
CAAAGCGGAAGGCTAAAGCTGATTACAGAAAAAACAGATTTGGTTGCCGAGCTTGACGAGGCTGTATATATTCTCAAGGAACGCTCAATTCAAGAGAAAAAGCACCTTATGTTCGACACTCCTATCGAGCCGTTTCCGCCTGTTATGGGTGACAAAAACAGGCTTAGACAGGTCTTTTTAAATATTATAGACAACGCCTTAAAGTACACCCCTGAGGGTGGAAATGTAACTGTACAGATTCTTAACGATTTAAGCAACATTACTGTTTTGATTTCCGACACAGGATGCGGTATTGCACCTGAGGATTTGCCAAAGGTTAAAGAAAAGTTCTACAAAGCTAATCAAAATGTAGGCGGCAGCGGTATCGGTCTTGCTGTTGCCGATGAAATAGTACAAATGCACGGCGGTACACTTGACATTGAAAGCGGTATCGGCGTTGGCACAACAGTAAAAATTCAAATTCCTGTTTACAACGAGGCCGAGGTTGTGACTATGGAAGAAAGCATTAACAAGGGAGAAAATTAATGTCTGACACAAAAACAAAAAAAATCACCTCCATAGGCGGTTCCGCCCTAATTGAGGGCATTATGATGCGTGGTCCCAAAAAGACCACCGTCGCTGTCCGTACCGGCAAGGATGACATATACACAGAGGACATCACCTTTGAGGGACTTACTCAAAAATACAAGTTTTTCAGACTCCCCTTTATAAGAGGAATCGGAGGTCTTGTGGACTCAATGAGGTTAAGCTACAAAAGCCTGATGCTCTCTGCCGACAAGGCTATTGAATCAGGTGAAGTTGAGGAGGAAGAGCCGTCAAAATTTGAAAAGTGGCTTGAGGATAAGTTTGGCGACAAGCTGGTTAAGATTATGATGGTATTTGCCTCCGTTATCGGCGTTGCCTTTGCTGTGGGTTTGTTTTTCTTTGTACCATCCTTCCTGTACGATTTAATCTGTAAGGTAACAAGCGTTGCAGAAAGCAGACTTTTCAAGTCGGTATTTGAGGGCGTACTGAAAATTGCACTTTTCCTTTTGTATATAGTTCTTTGCAGTCGTATGCAGGAGATGAAAAGAGTTTTCCAGTACCACGGAGCCGAGCATAAAACCATCTTCTGTTACGAAAATGAAGAAGAGCTTACAGTAGAGAATGTTAAAAAGTTCCGCCGTTTCCACCCAAGATGCGGAACAAGCTTTCTCGTTATTATGCTGATTTTGGGCATTGTGTTGGGACTTTTTGTTCCTGTTGCCCCATTTGGAATAGGTTGGCTCAGACCTGTTATTAAAATATTGCTCCTGCCACTTACCTGCGGTATAGGATACGAGCTTATTAAAATTTGCGGAAAGCACGACAACGCATTTACAAGAATTATCGCAGCTCCAGGTATGTGGGCACAGCGTATCACAACTAAGGAGCCTGATGACGATATGATTGAGGTTGCTATTACAGCTATCAAGGATGTTATCCCCGACGACGGCAGTGACATTATCAAATGATTATTGACGAGGCAAAAAAACTCCTTATAAAGCACCTTAATCCACAAGAGGCAAAGGATATTACCCGGTTTGTAACAGGGCTTAACAGTCAAGAACAGCTTTTGAATTACAAAAAAGAGCTTAATGATAATGAGGAAAATAAGGTCAAGGATATTCTCTTTAAACGCATAAACGGCTATCCCCTGCAATATATTTTGGGGAAGTGGACATTTATGGGCAGAGATTTCTCCCTTGGCGAAGGAGTACTAATACCAAGGGACGACACAGAGGTTGTGGTGCTGAGTGTCATCCCTTATTTAAAGCAAAATAATAAAGCAAGGATAATCGACCTTTGCTCCGGCAGCGGTATTATTGCAGTTACACTTAAATGTATGTTCCCTCAGTGTGAGGTACACGCTTTGGAGCTTTCAGAAAAGGCCTTGCCCTACCTAAAAAGGAACATTGAAAGTCTTGCTCCTGATGTAATTCTTCATCAAGGTGACTTAAACTTACTTTTTGAGCAATTCAAGGACAATTATTTTGACCTTGTAATCAGCAATCCCCCATATATTGAAAGTGAAATCATCCCCACATTACAGACAGAGGTTCAGAAAGAGCCAAAAATGGCTCTGGACGGCGGAACAGACGGACTTGACTTTTACCGCAGTATCACCCAAAAATGGAGCGATAAGCTTAAGCCCGGCGGAATGATGGCTTTCGAGCTTGGCGAGGGGCAGTTTGACCGAGTAAAAGCTATGATGAAAGAAATAGGATTTGAAAATATCAACGAATTTAAGGACCTTGGAAACATTCAGAGGGCTATAAATGGGACTTTGAAATAAAAATAGAAAGTTTGTTCGATTTTTTAGTTGCTTTTTTCCCTATATTTATTTATAATAATGGTAGAAAATAAAGTCCCTAAAAGCGGACAATGAAAAGGATGTTATTATTATGGCAGTAGATAAAAAGAAAGCGCTGGAAACAGCCCTTAGTCAAATTGAAAAGCAGTTTGGAAAGGGTGCAGTTATGCGCCTTGGACAAAATGAACATATGAACATTGGTCATGTCAGCACAGGTTCACTGGGGCTTGATTTAGCCCTGGGAATCGGCGGTTTGCCAAGGGGAAGAATTATCGAAATTTACGGACCTGAATCATCAGGTAAAACAACCCTTGCCCTCCACTGTATTGCAGAGGGTCAAAAGGACGGTGGCAGTGTTGCATTTATTGATGTTGAACATGCTCTCGACCCAAACTATGCCTGTGCACTTGGTGTTGACATAGACGAACTCCTTGTTTCACAGCCTGACACAGGTGAGGACGCACTGGAAATTGCCGAGGCTCTCATTCGCTCAGGCGCCATTGATGTTTTGGTTGTAGACTCCGTTGCAGCCCTTGTTCCAAAGGCAGAAATTGAGGGCGAAATGGGTGACTCCCATGTTGGCTTGCAGGCAAGACTTATGTCACAGGCTCTCCGTAAGCTTGCAGGTGCAATTAACAAAAGCAACTGCGTTGCAATCTTTATCAACCAGCTGAGAGAAAAGGTTGGTGTGGTTTACGGAAACCCTGAGGTTACTCCCGGCGGTCGTGCACTTAAGTTCTATTCATCTGTAAGACTTGAGGTCAGAAGAGCCGAAACCCTTAAAGTAAACGGTGAAATGATTGGTAACCGCACAAAGGTTAAGGTTGTTAAAAATAAGATTGCCCCTCCCTTTAAGGAAGTGCAATTTGACATTATGTACGGCAAGGGAATTTCCCGAATCGGCGAACTTATTGACCTTGCTGTGGACACAAATGTAATAAGCAAGGCTGGCGCTTGGTTCAGCTACGGCGAAACAAGGCTTGGACAGGGTCGAGATAAGGTTAAAATCCTGTTGGAGGAAAACGAAGAGCTTGCCAAGGAGATTGAAGAAAAGGTACTTGAAAACATTGACAAGCTCAACGAAACAAAGAAAACAAAAAAAGGTGCAAAGGTACCTCCTATCACCCCTGCTGTTCCTGATGCAAAGCCCGCTAAGAAAGAGCCTGCAAAAAAATCAGACACAAAAATTGACATTCTGGTTGAAGACTAATGCTTGTTACCTCTGTTGAACCAAGGAGAAAGGCCCTTTCCGCACTGTACATAGACGGTGAATTTGCAATGAAGCTGGACACAGAAACACTGCTGATTAACCACATCAAGGCAGGTGTTGAGATAAGCGACGAACAGCTCCATCAACTTATTGAGGACAGCAACAACAAAAGGGCAAAGGAAAAGGCACTTTGGCTTATTTCCTACCGTGACCACAGCAAAAAGGAGCTTATTGACAAAATCAAGCGAACAAGCAGTGAAGAATCAGCTGTTGCCGCTGTGGAAAGACTCACAGAGCTTGGTCTTGTAAATGACGAAGAATACGCAAGGCGTTACTTTAGGGAGCTGACTCAGGGCAGTAAGCGCCTTTCCCCAAGGGGAGCAAGGTATAAGCTGATGGAAAAGGGCATTGACCGTGAACTCATTGACGCTATTGTTGATGAAACGGAAATTGACGAAAGAGAACAAATAAGAATTATAATAAACAGCAAATACAAAAATTTTAATGCGGACGAAAAATCCAAAAAGAGAACTGTTGCCGCCTTACAGCGCAAGGGTTTTCGCTGGGAGGATATAAAATCCGTAATGGAAGAATACGAAGAGGAAGATTATGGCTACTAAGGTTGGTATTATTTCACTTGGATGTGCAAAAAATCAGGTGGATGCAGAAATGCTTTTATACAAAATAAGAGAGGCAGGGTATGAAATTTCCGACGACCCGGGAATTTGCGATATAGCCATTGTAAACACCTGCGGTTTTATTGAATCAGCCAAACAGGAGAGCATTGACGAAATACTGGAGCTTGCCACCCTTAAAAGGGAGGGACAGATAAAAAAGTTGGTTGTTACCGGTTGCCTTGCAGAAAGGTACAACAATGAGCTTATGAAGGAAATGTGCGAAATTGACGCTGTTGTAGGCATTGGCGGTAACGAGGATATTGTAACTGTGCTGAACAGAGTTATGGGAGATGAAAAGGTTAACATTCATCCCGACAAACTGCTTATGCCATTGGAGGGCAAAAGACTTCAGTCCACTCCCCCATACACAGCCTACATCAAAATTTCCGAGGGCTGTGACAACAGATGTACCTACTGTGCTATCCCATTAATAAGAGGCGGTCACAGAAGTCGCAAAATGGAAGATATTATATCGGAGGCAACAGACCTTGCAAACAAGGGTGTTAAGGAGCTGAATGTTATCGCCCAGGACACCACAAGGTACGGTATGGACTTGTACGGAGAATACCGCCTTGCAAAGCTTTTAAAGGAGCTTTGTAAAATTGACGGCTTCAAGTGGATAAGGGTGCTGTACTGTTATCCGGACAAAATCACTGACGAGCTTATTGATGTAATAAAAACAGAGGAAAAAATCTGCAAATATATCGACATTCCCCTTCAGCACTGCAACAAGGATGTGCTTCGCAGAATGAACAGGAGTGGTGACAAGGACAGCCTGCTCGCCCTCATTAACAAGCTCCGTAAGGAAATCCCCGATATTGTAATCCGCACAACCTTTATTGCAGGCTTCCCCGGAGAAACAGAGGAGGAATTTACCGAGCTTTGCGAATTTGCAAAGGAGGCTAAGTTCCAAAGAATGGGATGCTTCCCTTACAGCGTAGAAGAAGGCACTCCTGCCGCTGAATTTCCTAATCAGCTTGACGAAGAAACCAAGGCTCACCGTGCAGAAATAATAATGGATCAGCAAAGCTACATTATGGACGAATATCTTGAAGGTCAAATCGGAAAAGAGATGGAAATTCTCTGCGAGGGCTACGACCGATATGCCGAATGTTACTTTGGCAGAGGTTACTGCGACGCCCCTGATGTTGACACCGTCACATTCTTCACCGCAACAGGAGAAAAGCCAAAGGTTGGGGAATTCTACAATGTAGAAATTACCGATTTTCTGGACAGCTCCCTTGTTGGAAAAATTATTGATTGATTAGGATGAATAAGATGAATTTACCCAATAAACTAACATTACTAAGGATTATCCTTGTACCATTCTTCATTGCCTCAATACTTATTGACTTTCCCCTGCGTTACCTTGTTTCCGGGGTGATATTCGGCATTGCCTCTGTAACAGATTCCTTGGACGGAAGAATTGCACGAAGTCAAAACCTTGTTACCGACTTTGGCAAATTCGCCGACCCTCTTGCCGACAAAATTCTTGTAATTTCCGCACTTGTATGCTTTTTGCAGACAGGGCTTTTGGGGTCATACGGTGCAATTCCCGTTGTAGTTGTGCTGTTCAGGGAATTTGCAGTTTCGGGAATACGACTTGTTGCCGCATCAAGCGGTAAGGTTGTTGCCGCCAACATTTGGGGCAAAATAAAGACCGTTTCTCAAATGGTTGGTATAATGTCAATATTTGCAATGCAGTCTGTTTTAGAGATTATGAAGCTTGTTAATTACCCGGTTCAGGGACTTAGTGACATATTCCTATTTATAGGAATAGCAGTTGTGTGGATTTCAACCCTGTTTACAATTATCAGCGGTGTTATCTACCTAAAGGACAATTCATCTTTTATAAAGGATAAATAAACCATCCGAAAGGCAGTTTTTCACAGCCATTGGCAGATAAAAAAACTTGCTTTTTTTAAGCATAAAGTATATAATATTATCAATATGAGAAAGGCGTTGATTGGGAGAGTAACCATCACTACCTTGAAAGAGAATGAGCGTCATTGGCTGTAAGCGCTCAGCAAGGGAATTTTGGCGAAATGCACCCAATTATACTAATGCCTAGTAAAAAGCAGACAATCTTTGCGGTCTAATTTCTATCAGGTATTAGTATAAGCTGACAGGGGGAAAGTGTAAGGCTTCCGCTAAATGCAAGGTTTTGTATAAGTATCTCTATCCGTTACCTGCGTTAAGGGTTTTGAGGGTTTTTCAGCAGAAAACTAAACTCAGGTGGAACCACGATAATTCGTCCTGTACTTTTGTACAGGACTTTTTTATACCGTATAATTAATTTTGCAAAATATCACAGAATTTTTCACTGCATATTATAAAGATATAATCAACAGGAGTGAAATATAGAAATGTTTAAAACAATGAAAGCAGACCTTGACGCTGTAATGGAAAGGGACCCTGCCGCAAGAAATCGGTTTGAGGTTTTCTGTTTATATTCAGGCTACAAGGCGGTAAGGAGCCACCGTCGGGCGAACTGGTTTTTCCGCCACAATATGAAGTTTATTGCCCGATTTATCAGTCAGCGGAGCCGTCACAAAACGGGTATTGAAATACACCCGGGAGCAACCATAGGCAAAGGACTTTTTATCGACCACGGAATGGGAGTTGTAATCGGTGAAACAACAGAAATCGGCGACAACTGTACACTGTATCAGGGTGTTACCCTTGGAGGAACAGGCAAGGACACAGGCAAAAGGCACCCAACACTTGGCAACAATGTACTTGTGGGATGCGGTGCAAGGGTGCTTGGACCCTTTAAGGTTGGTGACAATGCACGAATTGCCGCCGGCGCTGTGGTGCTGAACGAAATTCCGCCGGACTCTACCGCTGTAGGCGTACCTGCTCAGGTGGTTAAGATGAACGGCGAAAAAATTGATTTACTCGACCAAATTCACTACACCAACCCTGTTACACAGGAAATTCAAAGACTTAACAAAGAAATTGAGCATTTACAAAAAATATTGGAGGAACAAAAATGATTTTATACAATACTTTGGGTAACAAAAAGAATGAGTTTGTACCTCACACAGAGGGCAAGGTAAGTATGTACACCTGTGGACCTACCGTTTATCACTACGCCCACATTGGCAATCTGCGAACATACATTATGGAGGATGTACTTGAAAAGTATTTAAGGTACTCAGGCTATGATGTAAAAAGGGTTATGAACATCACCGATGTGGGACACCTTTCCAGCGATGCCGACACAGGTGAGGACAAAATGCTTGCCGGTGCAAAGCGTGAGCATAAGACTGTCCTTGAAATTGCCGACTTTTACACCAAGGCATTTTTCAATGACTGCAAAAAGCTGAACATAAAAACACCTGATGTTGTTGAACCGGCAACAAATTGTATCCCTGAATTTATAGAGATGGTTGACACTCTTCTTAAAAAGGGTTACGCCTATGAAGCCGGCGGAAATGTTTACTTTGACACATCAAAGCTTGATGAATACTATGTTTTCGGCAATCAAAACCAAGATGACCTTGCTGTTGGTGTAAGGGATGATGTTGACGAGGACACAAACAAAAGGAACAAAACCGACTTTGTGCTGTGGTTTACAAAGAGTAAATTTGACGACCAGGAGCTAAAGTGGGAAAGTCCCTGGGGCTACGGTTATCCGGGCTGGCACATTGAGTGCTCCGCAATTTCAGTAAAGCACCTTGGCGAATACCTTGACATTCACTGTGGCGGTGTTGACAACGCTTTCCCTCACCACACCAACGAAATCGCACAGAGTGAGGCATATTTAGGTCACAAGTGGTGTCCAAACTGGTTCCATGTTACACATCTCCTTGATGCCCGTGGCAAAATGAGTAAGAGCAAGGGTGGCTTCCTAACAGTTTCTCTACTTGAAGAAAAGGGCTACAATCCACTTGTTTACAGAATGTTCTGTCTGCAATCCCACTACCGCAAGCCATTGACATTTAGCTACGAAAATCTTGACAACACAGCCAAAGCCTATAACAAGCTGGTTAAGAAAATTTCTTCCCTTAACCCACATGGTGAGCCTGATATGAATGAGGCACAGCCATATATAGATAAGTTTAAGGAAAATGTGGACAACGACCTCAACACATCCTTGGGAATAACAAGCCTTTATGATGTGCTGAAAGGAAAAATCAGCGACGCCACAAAGCTATACCTCATTGAGGACTTTGACAAGGTTTTGAGCCTTGGTCTTATTGACTCTGCAAAGGAGCTTAAGGAAAACTGTGCAAAGGACATTGACACTTCACTTGTTGAGGAATTAATCGAAAAGCGTCAACAGGCAAGAGCCAACAAGGACTGGGCAACAGCCGACGCAATCCGTGATAAACTTAACGAAATGAACATCATTATCAAGGATACTCCCGACGGAATCACTTGGTCTGTAAAGTAAACACAATACAGTATTAATTTACAAGCCCTCCACATAGATTTATTGTGGAGGGTTTATTATGCGATTATTAGTTCTTGACAAGAAAGGAATAGCCATTGCACTAAGCTGTATTTTAACAGCAATTATTGCAGTTGGCATAATCACAAGCACAGGACTAAGGGCTGTTTCAACAGTTACAGAGCAAAAGGAACTGCCAATATATTCGGTGGAAACAGACAAAAAGCAGGTGTCCATATCCTTTGACGCCGCTTGGGGAGATGAGCAAACACACACACTTCTTGATATTCTAAAGGAACACAATGTAAAATCCACCTTTTTCCTTGTAGGTGACTGGGTGGATAAATACCCCGATGATGTAAAGGATATTTATGACGCAGGACACGACATCGGCAACCACAGCGACACCCACCCCCATATGACGGAAATGAGTACGGAGGAACAGAAAAATCAAATAGAAGCCTGTAACGAAAAAATCAAGGAAATCACCGGCAAGGAACCAAAGCTGTTCAGAGCGCCCTACGGTGACTACAACAACACCGTTGTACAAAGTGTAAAGAGCCTTAATATGTACTGCGTTCAATGGGACATTGATTCCCTTGACTGGAAAGACCCCTCACCCTCTGAAATGGTAAACAGAATTGTACCAAATCTGCAAAACGGCAGTATAATACTGATGCACAACGGAGCAAAGAATACCCCCGAGGCACTGCCAATGATAATTGAGGCTGTTAAGGAGGAGGGCTACGAATTTGTACCCCTGTCAAAGTTAGTGTGCAAAAACTGCAAAGTGAACTACAAAACCGATGTAACGGGTAGAGTGATTAAGGAGTAGAATTTACGGACTTAAGGAAACAATGAATAAATTGCTTTACACAACAAAGTACAAAAAGAAAAACACCTCAACATAAGGTGCTTGACAAGTATGGAAATATGTACTACAATATAGGTGAAACAAGGCACACCGTATAGACGGCTAACCTATTTTGTAGTTAAAAAGATAACCGCAACTTTTGGTCGAGGGCGGTTATTTTTTTATGCTTATTATGTAACCGATTACAAGCACCATAAGAATTATGATAAATGTTTCTTGTTCCATTAGCTTCACCCCCTTATATTCCAAGGGGGTATATCCCCTTGAAACATCAAAGGGTTAACCGCCTACCGTATAGGCATACCTTATTTCAAGGATTATTGTAACATATATCTACAATATCTGCAACAGCTTTTACTTCCTTTTCATTATTATATATGGTATAATGAAAGTGCAAAGGAAGTTGTAATATGAAAAATAATATGGATATAAAACATTTTAACTACCTCCCAAAGGAGGCAAAGGAAATACGCATTAGAGTTTTTGTTGAGGAACAGGGCTTTAAAAATGAATTTGATGAAATTGACAACAATGCAACCCACATCATCTGTTACATAGATAACACAGCCATTGCCACAGGCAGATTGTTCTTTGATGAAAACAGCAAGGAATATCACATTGGCAGAATTGCAGTTGATAAGCCCTACAGAGGAAAGGGCATTGGAGGAAAAATTCTTAAATATGCCGAAAGCCTTGTAAAAGAAATGGGAGGAAAAACCCTTTCCCTATCTGCACAGGAAAGGGCTTCTCGGTTTTACGAAAAACAGGGTTACTGCAAAAAGGGCGAACCCTACCTTGACGAATACTGCCCTCACATATTTATGACAAAAAATTTAGTGTAAAAATTTGAGCCGAGATTGCAAAACCTCGGCTCTTCTTTCTTATTTACAACAAAGTTCTATAAAGCTCCGGCTTCCTGTCGGAACGGACATCAAACTTTTCTCTGTACAGATATGCATCATTGTTTATGTCAACAACAAGCAAATCCTGAATGTTGCTCCTGACAGCAATAATCTCTCCGTTGGGGTCAACAGCCATTGTATCTCCGCTGTAATATGCTTCGTCGTGAACACCAACGCAATTAACTCCCAAAACATAGCACTGGCTCTCTATCGCCCTCGCCTGTAAAAGAGTTTTCCAGTGGTGAGAACGACTCTTTGGCCAGTTTGCCGGAACTACAATCACATCAGGCACATTTTTTAACCCTTGGAAAATTTCCGGAAAACGCAAATCGTAACAAATAAAGGTGGAGAAAATCATTCCGTCAATTACATATTGTGTAAGAATGTTTCCGCCTTTAAACTTTTCACCCTCGTAGCCATAGGAAAACGGGTGAATTTTTGCGTAGTCGCTGATTAGTTTACCGTCCCTGTCAACCACAGCATAACGGTTTTCGCAGTAATTTCCGCAGTCCTTTACATATCCAAAGCCAACTGCAATATTTTCCCTCTTGGCAATACGTGACATAAGGTTTATTGTGAAATTGTCACTTTCCTTAGTCCTTTCCGTATCCATAGAAAAGCCTGTAAAGCTCATTTCAGGGAAGAAAATTATTCGGCAGTCACTCTTTTTTGCTTCAACAATTTTCTTTTCAGCCACAGCAAGGTTATATTCCTTGTTGCACCAGTCAATATCGCTTTGAAAAAGCCCAATCTTCATAATCTCACCTCAAAAAAATTATATATCAGCATATACCATAAAAGCAAGTGCAATGTGAAATATTGATGAAAAATGATGTAATTTCCATTTACACTACTAATTATTTGTGTTATCCTGTTATGCAGATGTGAGGTGTTTTATGAAGCATTCAAATAGAAAAAAGAAAAAATCAGGTAAACACAGCAAAAAGGCTGTAATTATTATAATTTCAATTATCCTTGCAATTTGCCTTGCACTTGGCGGAGGATTTGTATTTTGGAAGATGTACCAAAGGGAGCCTACCACAAGGGATAGTCACATTCAGGTTGCCACACAGACTGTGGAAAAGGACGAAAAAATCCTCATTCGCACAGAGGCAGGACAAGACCCTGTTTACATCAATGCTATTGAGGGTATGCCCAAAAACAGCTATGACGACAACGGATTTTACACAGACGACTACGGTTTTAAGGCTTACAGCCACAACGGAAAGAAAATTTCCTCCGTTGGAATTGATGTCAGCTATATTCAGGGTGACATTGACTGGGAGTCTGTAAAAGCCTCGGGTGTGGACTTTGCAATGCTCAGGTGCGGTGGCAGAGGCTACGGCAGTAACGGTATTCTGTACAAGGACGAAACCTTTGAAAAAAACGCACAGGAGGCACTTGATGCAGGTATTGACATTGGTGTTTACTTCTTCAGTCAGGCGATAACCGTTGAGGAGGCTTTGGAAGAGGCAGAATATACCCTTGAACTTATCAAGGACTACGACATAAAGTATCCTGTTGCCTTTGACTGGGAGCATTACGAATTTGACGATGCAAGGACGGACAACCTCGACCGTGAAACCCTTACAAATATTGCAAGAAAATATTGCACAGAAATTGAAAAGGCAGGATACACCCCTGTGGTGTATGCAAACCGCAGTTTGCTTTACTACGAATATGACCTTGCAAAGCTTGCCGATTTGGAAATCTGGCTTGCGTCCTACGAGGATTTGCCCGACTTTTACTATGACTTCGGTATGTGGCAATACAGCACCGAGGGTACAATAAACGGAATTGAAGGCACAGTTGACCTGAACATTTGTATGTATAAATATTGAGGAGAATCAAAATGGAAAGAATAACATCATTTTTAGTTAATCACGACACACTTGAACCGGGGGTATATATTTCAAGGATTGACGGCGACATAACCACCTACGACCTGAGATTTATCAAGCCAAACACTCCCCCATACCTTGACATTGACGCAATGCACACCATTGAGCATCTCTTTGCAACCTATGCAAGAAACGACAGCCTGAAGGACAATGTAATCTACTTTGGCCCTATGGGTTGCAGAACAGGCTTTTATCTGTTAATGAGAAACACAAGTAACGAGGACGCCCTTGAATATATTAAAAAAGTTGTTAAGGACTGCATAAATCACAAGGGTGAAATTCCCGGCTCAAAGAAAATCGAGTGCGGTAATTATCAGGCGCATAATGCAGAAAAAGCTCATAATTCCCTGTTGGAATTCTATGACAGAATTAAAACTCTACAAGTAAACGATTTATTCTATTAGCGAAAAATAACACAATTTATAGTGCATAATTCACAAAATAAATAAAATGCTCCTTAATTTGTAGCCGATTGTAACAAAGATTTATCAAAGTTATTGCAAAATAGTTACGATTTGATATAATAAGTAACAGGATTTGTTACAAAACAGTTACAAATTAAGGAGATTTTTATTTGAAAACTAAGTTTATCAGCCTTAACGGTTACACAGAAATCGAAAATCTAAAAACCAGCAAAAAGGCAATCAAGAAGTTCAAAAATAAAAACAAAAAGAGAAATTTGGGAGTAAGCAGTATTATCCTTACTGTTCTTTACTTCCTAATTATTGTTCCTGCAAAGGCAATTAAAAACTTCTCTTTAAAGGAATTTATAAACAGCCTTACACCTAAAAAGGTAATGCAGAATTTTGTTGTTCCTGTTACTGCGGTGGCACTGCTTGTACTCACCATTGGTTACTGGACAAATTACATTGACTTTGGTTTGTCCGTTCAGTGTGACGGTGAAACTTTTGCTTCTGTTTCCGACACAGGTGTAATTCAGCAGGCAAAGGAAATTACCAACGACAAGCTTAGTGATGATGTTGACGCAAACTTCACACCTGTTTATCAGGTTAAGATGATGGGTACAGAGGAATCTTCTGCAACAGCTAATCAGGTTTCAAATGCAATGGTTTCCACCGACACTTCTCTTTCCAACAACTGTGCGGGACTTTACATCAACGGAAAGCTCATGGGTGCCTGTGATTCATATGATGAGCTAAATTCAGCTCTTGATGAATTACTAAAGGACGACAAGGAATACT